>CAZLRY010000392.1:0-3404 GCA_964561675.1 uncultured Chitinophaga sp. | reverse complement strand
ATAAACCCGGTTTTTCCGGTTCACAAAAAATCTTATCTTCGATTTCAAATTAGTTGCATAACTAACTAATTTCGTGTTTTACCTCTTTCATAAAACTGAATCTATGAAGCGTGCCATTAAAAAAGTTGCTGTCCTGGGAAGCGGAGTAATGGGTTCCCGTATTGCCTGTCATTTCGCCGGTGTGGGTGTACAGGTTCTATTACTGGATATAGCCCCCCTGCCCCCCGATGGGGGCTTCAAGAAGCCCTCCGATAAAAACAAGATCGTGAATGATGCACTGACCGCTGCTATCAAAAGCAACCCTTCCCCCGTGTATCACAAGGATGTGGTGAAGAAGATCAGTACAGGCAACTTCGAGGATAATATGAAAGATATTGCCGGATGTGACTGGATCATCGAAGTGGTGGTGGAACGGCTGGACATTAAACAAAAAGTGTTTGAACAGGTGGAACAGTACCGTAAACCCGGTACGCTGATCAGTTCCAATACATCGGGTATTCCCATTCATATGATGGCGGAAGGGCGCAGTGAAGATTTTAAAAAACATTTCTGCGGTACGCACTTTTTCAATCCTCCCCGTTATTTGCGCTTGCTCGAAATTATTCCCACCCCCTATACGGATCCTGAAATCGTGGAGTTCCTGATGAACTACGGGGATCTCTACCTCGGTAAGACGACGGTTTTATGTAAAGACACACCCGCTTTTATCGCCAACCGGATTGGCGTATTCGGGATGATGGCAATCATGAATGTAAAAGAAAAACTTGGATTGACGATTGATGAGATCGATGCATTGACCGGTCCGGTCATTGGTCGTCCCAAATCCGCCACTTTCCGCACGGCCGATGTAGTTGGTATCGACACATTGGTAAAAGTAGCTAAAGGGGTTGCGGATAATTGTCCGGCGGATGAAGCCATTGATCAGTTTGCTATACCGGCCTGGCTTGATAAAATGGTGAGCAATAACTGGCTGGGTGATAAAACAGGCCAGGGTTTTTTCAAGAAAACAAAAGGAGCCGGCGGCGAGAAAGAAATTCTCACGCTGAATCTCGCGACGATGGAATATGCGCCCCGTGTAAAACCAAAATTTGCCACCCTGGAAGCCGCCAAACCCATTGAGGATCTCAATGCCCGTTTAAAGGTTTTGGTAGCCGGTCAGGATAAGGCCGGTGAGTTTTACCGGTTATTCCACTATGGTTTATTTTCTTATATCTCTCACCGTATCCCGGAAATCAGTGATGAATTGTACCGGGTGGATGATGCTATGATGGCCGGTTTTGGCTGGGAAATCGGGGCATTTGAAAGCTGGGATGTGCTGGGTGTGGCCAAAACCGCTGAAGCAATGAAAGCGGCGGGTTATAAAGTGGCCGCCTGGGTAGATGAAATGCTGGCGGCGGGAAATAAATCTTTCTTCAAAATTGAAGCCGGCAAAAAACTCAGTTACGATCCGGCCACTAAAACCTATAAAGCCTTACCTGGCGGAGAAGCTTTTATCGTGATGAGTAATCAGACCGATAAACAGATCTGGAAAAATGGCAGTTGCCGGCTTTATGAACTAGGTGATGAGGTACTCGGTCTGCAATGGTTTACCAAAATGGGAAGTATCGGCAGTGATGTACTCAGTGGCATCCAGACCGCTATTGATAAAGCCGAGAAAAACTATAAAGGACTGGTGATCGCCAATGAAGGGGCTAATTTTTCTGCCGGTGCCAATGTGGGGATGATCTTTATGTTTGCCATTGAACAGGATTATGATGAACTGAATATGGCCATCCGCTTCTTCCAGCAAACGATGATGCGGGCCCGTTATTCATCCATACCCGTAGTGGTTGCTCCGCATGGTTTAACCCTGGGCGGCGCCTGTGAATTGAACCTGCATGCTGATAAATGTTGTCCGGCTGCTGAAACCTATACCGGCCTTGTTGAACTGGGAGTTGGTTTGATTCCAGGGGGTGGAGGCACGAAGGAATTTGTGTTGCGTGCTTCAGACGAAATGCATGAAGACGAACCCGAAACCATCACGTTGAAGAACCGTTTCCTTTCCATTGCCACCGCCAAAGTGGCTACTTCGGCACATGAAGGATTTGGCCTGGGTGTATACCGTAAGGGACTGGATGAAGTGGTCATGAACCAGGGACGTCGTATTGCAGAAGCGAAGAAATCGGTGATCGAAATCTTTGACAGCGGTTATACAGCACCGGTACAGCGAAACGATATTAAAGTACTCGGTCAATCAGCCCTTGGCGCCTTATACTCCGGCATCCATGCCATGAAGACCGCCAACTATGCCACCGAGCATGATGCGTTGGTGGCGAAGAAACTCGCCTACGTGATGTGCGGCGGCGACCTGAGCGAACCTACACTGGTGTCTGAACAATACCTGCTGGACCTGGAAAGAGAAGCTTTCCTTTCCTTGTGCGGGGAAAAGAAAACGCTGGAGCGGATACAGAGTGTGCTTAAAAGTGGTCGACCTATAAGGAACTAATAGCTCTTGCAAAAGCCCCTGACGGTCTCGCGTTTGGGGCTTTTGCTTTAGTGAAACATCTTAGAACGGTCTCTCGTTTGAGGCTTTTGCTTTTGTGCAGTTTCTTAGATTATCCAACATCCCGGGCTTTTGCTTTCGACATCACCGCTTTTCTATTCCCAATTGTGAATTAACCCACCAGATTTCTGAGTAATTAACCCGATATTTTCGTCAAAAAAACGTCAAATCTGTCCTTTTCCCCATACCCGTGAATTGCGCCCAGCTTAGTTTTAAAAGAAAATGCAATTCCAGCCATTCCATCTATATCATATATATAATCAAGGAAATAACCGCCAACGGATTTTCCATAATGAAGATGATTACCATACATTTCTGAATTTATACTTAAGGCTCTTCCCTTCACGCTGTTCAACAATTTCATGGTGCCTGATGCCTAACCATTTTCATTTTATGATACATACAGATGAAAAATGCCTGGTGCTTGAAAAACAAGGAGGCAATATGCTCAACCCCATTTCCAATGCTGTCAGGATATTACTTAGTGGTTATGCCAGAATATACAATTCTCGCTATAGCAGAAGTGGTTCTATTTTCCGTCAGAAAACAAAGGCCAAATGTCTTACTGAAATATCTCTCGACAAAAGTGGAGCAAAAGAGAATCTTTTCTATGCAACAACTTGTTTTCACTATATACATCAAAACCCGCTGGTAGCAGGACTTTGTAAATCGATGGAAGATTGGCCGTATTCTTCATTCAAAGACTACTTTTCTCTGAACCAGGCCAGTTTATGTAATATGGATCTAGCTGCAAAGTATTGTGGCTTTCAACCTTCAAGTTTTGTTGAAACTTCGCTTAAAAGATATAATTTAAAGATAGAGAGGGGTAGTGAGTAAACTACAAATGACAGACGCGAGACCG
>CAZLRY010000391.1:0-3416 GCA_964561675.1 uncultured Chitinophaga sp. | reverse complement strand
CAGGAAACACCGGATACACTGACGGCCCTTTACCAGTTTGATAAATTCAGTTTATCCTGGGATCATGCGATTGGTATTGAAAACGGATTGTACAAACAAAATCACGGGGTTTCCTTTATCGGGGATAATGGCACCCTGGAACTGGACCGCAGTGGCTGGGAAGTGATGGAAGAACCCCGTAGTCCGAAGAAGGTTTTAGTAGAAAGGAAAAAATCAGTGGATAATGGCCTGGATAAGCACATGGAAAATTTTGTCAGTGTAATCCGCTCCCGTAAAATGGAAGACCTGAAATGTTCGATTCAGGAAGCCTCGCATATTGCCATGCTGAGTCAGATGGGCAATATCGCTTTCCGCAGTGGAAAAAAACTGGATTGGAATCAGTCGAAAGGCCGCTTTACAGATGAAAAAATTAACCGCCGCTACCTGGCTGCTCCTTATCATAATGGATATAAACTGCCCAAAATTGGATAATCATGCATACAAGGGGCTTTAAAATATTTTTAGTGCTGATTGTCCTTTTCTGTGCGGCATTATTAAAATTCCGGACCAATAATCAGAAAGCCCTGCTTCCGGCGGATACATTGCCTGATGAGTTTGTGGTGGTTCTTGGCGTGGCACAGGATGCAGGTTATCCGCAGCTTGGTTGTACAGGGGAATGCTGTGATGTATACTGGAAAGGGAAAGAAGCAAAGAAACTGGTGACCTGTCTGGCCCTGGTAGACCGGCCTGCTCAAAAGTACTGGTTAATTGAAGCCACACCGGATATTACCACTCAGTTAAAAAATCTTCAGCCATTACTGCCTGTAAAAACAGATTATAGTCCCGATGGTATCTTTATCACACATGCACATATCGGCCATTATTCCGGCTTGTTGCAATTTGGCCGTGAAGCAATGGGGGCGAATGCCATTCCTGTATTTGCACTTCCCCGGATGGATTCTTTTCTACGTGACAATGGTCCATGGAGTCAGCTGGTTCAACTTAAAAACATTGCATTAAAGGAAATGAAGGAGGATAGTACTGTATCATTAACCCCAAACCTCCGGATTACCCCTTGGAAGGTTCCACACCGGGATGAGTTCAGTGAAACAGCTGGCTTTGTAATCAGCAGTGGTACAAAAAAGATCCTTTTTATACCGGATATTGATAAATGGGAAAAATGGGAACGGGATATCAAAGAGCTGGTAAATGAGTTCAGTGTAGTGCTTATAGACGGGACTTTTTATAAAAACGGTGAATTGCCGGGACGGGATATGACGGAAGTCCCGCATCCGTTTGTTGAAGAAACCGCCAGGCTGATGGCCGGACTGCCGGATACGGTCAGGGCAAAAATTCATTTCATTCATTTTAATCATACCAATCCCCTGATACGGAAAACGGCAAAAGAGAAAGACCAGGTCAGGGCCGCGGGTTTTAACGTAGCGGAAGAAGGAATGATTTTTAAATTATAATTTAATCAACATGCGCAAAGGAATACTGATACCCTTGCTGGTGATCGCTGCATCTGCAGAAGCCCAGGTATCACTCAAGCAGTTCGAATTCGTCAATTTCTCCCAGGTAAATGTGACGGATCAGTTCTGGAAACCGAAGATCGATAAAGTAGCTACAAAAACACTGGAGGCCTGTATTTATCAGACCGAAACAGCTACGCCCCGTATCCGGAATTTTGAACGGGTGGCCCGCGCGAAAGGGGAGGAACATGAGGGTATTTTTTATGATGACAGTGATGTATTCAAAGCACTCGAGGCTATGGCTTATTCCCTGAAAACACATCCAAGTGAAACGATGGAAAAGAAATGCGATGAGTGGATCGATAAAATCGCCGCGGCCCAGCAGCCTGATGGCTATCTCAACACCTGGTATACACTCAAGGGCTTACAGGACCGCTACACTGATATGAGTATGCACGAGGATTACAATGCCGGTCATATGATCGAAGCAGGAGTGGCTTATTTCAATGCCACCGGAAAACGTAAACTACTCGATGTTTGTATTAAATGGGCAGATCATTTCGGCGCCATTTTTGGCCCGGGTAAAAAACATTGGGTGACCGGACACCAGGAACTGGAACTGGCCCTCGTGAAATTGTATAAGATCACCAATAATATAGCTTACCTGAATTTGTCGGATTGGTTGTTGAGTGAAAGAGGAAAAAAACTGGCGAAAGGATATACCTGGACTGACTGGAAAGACACCGCTTATGCGCAGGATGTTTTACCGGTGAAGGAGCAAAAAGAAATTACGGGTCATGCGGTAAGAGCCATGTATATGTATACCGGTGCGGCAGATGTAGCCGCACAGACAGGTGATACTGCCTACCTGAGAGCCATGCGGACCGTTTGGGAAGATGTAGTGTACCGCAATATGTATATCACAGGAGGCATTGGTTCGGCTGGTAGTAATGAAGGCTTCAGTGTGGATTATGACCTGCCCAATGAACAGGCTTATTGTGAAACCTGTGCTTCGGTGGGGATGGTGTTCTGGAACCAGCGGATGAGTGCGCTGACCGGGAATGCCGAATACATGGATGTGCTGGAGCGAAGCTTATATAACGGAGCATTGGATGGGTTAAGCCTGAGTGGTGATCGTTTTTTCTATGGCAACCCGTTGGCGTCAAAAGGACAACATCAACGCAGGGAATGGTTCGGTACAGCTTGTTGTCCGGCCAATATTGCACGACTGGTGGCTTCATTGGGTGATTATATTTATGCATATGGGGACAATGCTGTTTATGTAAACCTGTTTGTGGGAAGTAATACTTCTTTTAATCTGAAAAACGGGCCTGTTGGATTGAAGATGGAAACCAATTATCCCTGGGAAGGGAAAGTGAAGTTGACCATAGATCCGGTTAAGAAATCAGTCTTTAAACTATTTCTTCGTATGCCCGGCTGGATGTATAATGTGGTGGCGCCCGGCGGTCTGTACGTGGTCAAACAGGAAGGTGACGATGGCGTGCCTGATCATTTTGATCCTGATCTTTTGGTGAATGGTAAAAAAGTGGAGTATAAAATCCAGGGTGGATACCTGGTGGCTGAACGGGAATGGAAGAAAGGGGATCAACTTGAATTAACCATACCCATGGATGTTAAGCTGGTCGGGTCACGTCCCGAATTAAAGCAAGATCACCAACGGGTGGCCATTCAAAGAGGGCCATTGGTTTATTGTGTGGAAGGCACAGACAACAATGGGAAAGCCTGGAATATTATCGTACCGGAAGGCACAACATTTGAAACCATTGACTATAAAGTGCTGGATGAATCAGTAAAGGCCATTACCGCAGTTGTGCCGGTGGTGACAGTGGGTGAAGATGGTCAATCTTTGAAAACGGAGAGAAAGAAAATAATCGCTATTCCTTACTATGCCTGGGCCAACCGGGGTAAAAATGAAATGCAGGTGTGGTTGCCGGTAAGGATTAA
>CAZLRY010000390.1:0-3417 GCA_964561675.1 uncultured Chitinophaga sp. | reverse complement strand
CCCGGCCACACACGGGGTGATGCAGAATATCCTTGAGCTCGATGGCGAAAGGATCGTTTCCACCGAACAAACTATCGGTTACATCCACCGGGCTTTTGAAAAGCTGGCCGAACGTCGTCCGCTGGCACAGATTACCACCCTGACCGATCGTCTCAATTATTGCTCTTCGCCCCTGAACAATATGGGCTGGCACCTGACCTGCGAGAAACTGCTCGGGGTGAAAACGCCAAAACGCGTGGACTATCTCCGCGTGATCATCATGGAACTGGCCCGTATCTCCGATCACCTGATCTGTAATTCTATTGTGGGTGTGGACGCCGGGGCATATACCGGTTTCCTGTATGTGATGCAGTATCGTGAACTGATTTATGAAATCTATGAAGAAGTGTGTGGCGCCCGTCTCACAACCAATATCGGTCGTATCGGTGGTTTTGAACGCAACTTCAACGATATCGCATTTCAGAAACTCGAGAAATTTCTCCGCGAATATCCAGCCGTACTGAAAGAATTTGAAAACCTCTTCCAGCGTAACCGCATCTTTATGGAACGTACCATCGGTACGGGTGCCATCAGCGCTGACAGGGCGTTAAATTATGGATTTACCGGTCCCAACCTGCGGGCAGCAGGCGTGGATTATGATGTACGGGTGCATTCTCCGTACAGTTCTTACGAAGATTTTCAGTTTAATATACCCGTTGGTACCACCGGCGACAACTATGACCGCTGGCTTGTACGTGAAAAAGAAATGTGGGAGAGTTTGAGCATCATTGAACAGGCCTACCAGAAAGTTCAGGAATTCAAAGGAGCTGAAGCCGATGTGTTTCATGCGGATGTTCCCGAGTACTACCTGCCTCCCAAGGCTGAAGTCTATACCAAGATGGAAGCCCTCATCTATCATTTCAAGATCATCATGGGGGAGACCAACATCCCGGCCGGGGAAGTATATAATTCGATAGAAGCAGGAAACGGTGAATTAGGGTTTTACCTGGTTAGTGATGGCGGACGTTCGCCCTACCGGCTGCATTTCCGCCGCCCCTGTTTTGTATACTACCAGGCGTATGAAGAACTGATCAAGGGATCGATGCTGAGTGATGCGATCATGACGATGAGTAGTTTGAACCTGATTGCGGGGGAGCTGGACGCATAGGAAGTAAAAATTCAAAAGTAAAAAGTAAAAAATTCTAAAGCAGAGAGTGGATTAGAGATAGCACCAGCATGCAAACAGAATTTAAATTTTGAAATTGATTTAACGGGAATAAATGGTTTTGAAATAACTTAAATAGAAACAGGAAAAGCAGCTGATTGAATGTTTGTATCAGATCTGTGAGATGGATTCAGTTAAAGGTTTTTTACTTTTTAATTTTGACTTTTGATTTTTTATGATAAAGTTCTCAGAAAATAAAATGAACGAAGTGCAGGTCATCATCTCCCGCTATCCCCAGGGAAAGCAGAAGAGTGCCCTGATCCCGGTGCTGCATATTGCTCAGCAGGAGTTTGGTGGCTGGCTGAGTACCGAAACCATGGACTATGTGGCATCTGTACTCCAGCTGAAACCGATCGAAGTATATGAAGTGGCGACCTTCTACAGTATGTTCAACCTGAAACCGGTGGGCAAATACATGTTTGAAGTATGCCAGACCGGTCCCTGTATGCTCAATGGCAGTGATGATATCGTGAAATATATCTTTGACACCCTGGGTATAAAACCCGGTGAGACGACTGCAGATGGATTGTTTACCCTGAAAACCGTTGAGTGCCTGGGCGCCTGTGGCTATGCGCCGATGATGCAGCAGGGTAAATACTACCGGGAACACCTGACCAAAGAAAAAATTGATGCCATTATTGCGGAATGCAGAAACACAGCCGCACAACAAAACTGATGAAAAAAATAATCACCATATTGTTTTTAAGCATGGGCCTTTCCGGCATAGCCCAGTCAAAAGACCAGGTGAAAGTACTGGCCGCATCCAAACAGTTCCAGGAAACCGTATTCGGGAGCAAGGATAGCCTGATACTGGAACGATTATTTGCCGCCACTGTTCATTATGAGCATTCAAGTGGAAAAGTGGAAAACCGGGCTGAAGCGATCCGTGGAATCAGCCGGAATAAATCAGTCTATGTGATGATACCCGATCCGTCGCCTTACAAGATCAGTAAGCAAGGAGATACACTTGTGGTGAATACCGTGCTGAAAGCGGTGGAGCAGAAAGCTGATGGAAGCAAAACGGACCTGAACCTGTCAATCGACTTGTACTGGATAAAAGAAGGAAAGCAGTGGAAGCTGACCAAAAGGGTGGCGACAAAACGGCATGAATGAAGTTCTTTGTAACGATAGTTCTTTTATGCTGGCAGATGGCCGGCCTGGCGCAGACCGATGAGGTCAAATTGACCAGTACACTGAAAGAATTTCACCAGGCCCTGGTGAATAAGAATAAGGTGTCCATCAACCAGCAAACTGATAAGGCATTGAGCTACGGTCATAGTAACGGCTGGGTGGAAACCAAGAAAGAACTGATTGAACACCTGGAAAGCGGTTATATGGAGTATAACAGTTTCCGGGAGGATAGTATAAAAGTGGAAGTGAACGGGAATCTGGCGCATGCCCGTTTTATAGCGGAAATCAATGCCACGATGAGCGGAAAGGAATTCACGTTTCAGTTGCGGGTGTTGGAAGTGTGGGTGAAGAAAGGGAAGAGGTGGGTGCTGTTTGCAAGACAGGCCGTAAGGAAGTAAAAATTAAAAAGTCAAAAGTAAAAAAACCTATAGCAGGAGTCGGTTTAATGAATGGTGAATCGCTGTAATGTAAATTCGAATTGAGTGTTTTTTAATTTTTACTTTTAACTTTTGACTTGTTCTGGCCGATTCTTTAGAAAGAAGAAATTATAAAATGGGACGTAAATTATTATTAGACAAAGCGCACGTTGAAAACATCCGGCTCTACGATGTGTACCGTCGTGAAGGTGGTTACCGCAGCGTGGAGAAGGCCCTGAAATCAATGAGCCCCGACCAGGTAACGGAGGAGGTGAAGAAAAGCGGATTGCGGGGACGTGGCGGTGCGGGTTTCCCCACAGGCATGAAATGGAGTTTCCTGGCCAAACCGGAAGGAGTACCCCGTTACCTCGTGGTGAATGCCGATGAATCCGAACCCGGAACCTTCAAGGACCGCTACCTGATGGAGTTCATACCCCACCTGCTGATCGAGGGAATGATCACGGCCTCTTTTGCACTAGGCTCTAAAACTTCTTATATATATATCCGGGGGGAATATGCCTGGATCGTGGATATCCTGGAACAGGCTATTGCCGAAGCAAAAAACAATGGCTGGCTGGGAAAAAATATTTTAGGCAGCGGATTTGATTGTGAGATTTATGTACAGCGCGGGGCAGGTGCCTATATCTGCGGCGAGGAAACCGCACT
>CAZLRY010000389.1:2032-3418 GCA_964561675.1 uncultured Chitinophaga sp. | reverse complement strand
TTCTATCCGACAATACCAGTTTATTATCAAGGTAAACAGAAATCGTATCACCGTCAATTTCTCCATTGTCGAATAATTTGACGGTAACCTGATTGCTGCTGATATTCAGCGTTTTTACCAATTCATTGATCCGGTTCTTAATATCCGGTGGGGCAGGTGTGATCAAAACTGGTTTTGATTTCCGGATCGCCGAGTCATTCTTGGCAATATTACCGGTCACCGGTTTCACCACCGCGCTGTCTTTACGGATCACCGGTTTTGGGGTTACTACAGGCTTCTTTACTATCGGGGGACTGACCTTAGCTTTGGCGGTGTCTTTTTTAACCGGGGCCTTATTTACTGTCACCGGGGTGGTTTTTTTATCCGCCGGATTCGTTTTAACCGGTGCTTTATTGACCAAAACGGGTCCTGGTTTCACTTTTCCACGAAGAAAAGGTTCAATATAAAAATCAGAGTTGGCCACCCGGCGCAGGTATACTTTTCCTCCACCACAGTCACCGCCCTTTTTATTCAGTAAACCGTCTTTTTCAAACTTACTGGTATAAGTACCTTCCAGAAATTCTTCCTTCCCGGACCGGCTGTATACAAAATTGCATTTCATGATACAGGCAGCCGAACCGTCAGACATACGTAACTCAACAGTCCTGATCTCCTGAATCAGTATTTTTTTTCCCGCTTTATTGTAACTCCCGGTTAGTGTGGCCTTTCCATAAAAAACGGTGGAAAGGTAGGAATAGGAAACGCCGGAAACCGAATTACCAGACTGTTTGATCTGTAACTCAAATTTATAATGATCGTACGTGTCGGTCACAAAATAGCCCCGCCAGATACCAGACATATCCTGTGCAGAGACAGTGCTGACCATCAGCCAGCAGCACATGGTAAAAAAGAATCTATAGATCATCGGTTTCATCAAGCGTCAAATTTACAGAAAGGAAGATGGATTGAAACAGGTTTTCCATTCAATTGTTTGTTAATTTTAACAGGTTTTTAAAACTTATGCTGGCACCCCGACTTCTTTTTTTACTGCTTTTTTTCAATAGTGGGCAATCCCTGACCGCTCAGGAAAATGACCCGGACCTACGGCTGGCGATGCAACTGGATTCGATGGCCGCAACCGCGGATTTACATCGTCATTTTGCAAAGATCTATACTACTACAGTACTGCAGTCAATGCAACATTACCAGCGGGCCACAGAAAATGAACTGTATTTTATCCGCCGGTTTGAACATTTATTTGCCGGCTATTTTATCCGGGCAGCCGCAAGCAGGGGGCAGGAACCCGGGACAGAAGCCTGGCAGGCTTATTTTCATGACAGCACCCTGAGTCCGTTACAATACCAGTTACTCGGTATCAATGCCCATATCAATGCCGATCTTTCTGTT
>CAZLRY010000389.1:0-1932 GCA_964561675.1 uncultured Chitinophaga sp. | reverse complement strand
CCCAGGGCGGTTTCACCGATCTCTGTCGTGGTCCGCATATTCCCAATACCGGTTTTATCAAAGCCATCAAACTGATGAGCATTGCCGGCGCTTATTGGAAAGGAGATGAAAAGAACAAACAGCTGACCCGTGTTTATGGGGTTACGTTCCCTTCTCAAAAGGAAATGGATGAATACCTGGCGATGCTGGAAGAAGCCAAAAAAAGAGATCACCGTAAACTCGGTAAAGAACTTGGCATTTTCACTATGGATGACGATGTGGGACCAGGCCTTCCTTTATGGATGCCCAACGGGACGGTGATCATTGAGGAGTTGGAAAACCTCGCCAAAGAAACTGAAACAGCAGCCGGTTATAAAAGAGTAGTGACCCCGCATATCGCCAAGGAAAGCCTGTATCTGACCAGTGGACACCTGCCTTATTATGCCGACAGCATGTTCCCGGCAATGGATATGGACGGTGAGAAGTACTACCTGAAGGCGATGAATTGTCCGCATCACCATAAAATTTTTGATGCAGAACCCAAGAGCTATAAAGATCTTCCGTTGCGGTTGGCCGAATATGGAACCTGTTACCGGTATGAGCAGAGCGGGGAATTATTCGGACTGATGCGGGTACGTTGTCTGCATATGAATGACGCGCATATCTATTGCACCAAGGAACAGTTTGCCCAGGAGTTCAGGTCGGTGAATGAAATGTACCTGAAGTATTTCAAGATCTTCGGGATTGAAAAATATGTCATGCGCTTATCCCTGCATGATCCGGCCAAGCTGGGACAGAAATATATTGATGAGCCGGAACTCTGGCTGGAAACAGAAGAACTGGTAAGGAAAGTGCTGATTGAAACCAATGTGCCGTTTGTGGAAGTAAAAGGTGAAGGAGCGTTTTACGGACCCAAGATCGATGTGCAGATATGGAGTGCCATTGGCAGGGAGTTTACCCTTGCCACCAACCAGGTGGATTTTGCCCAGGGCCGTCGTTTCAAACTGAGTTTTACCAACCAGCAGAATCAGCCCGAAGTACCCCTGATTATTCACCGTGCACCACTGGGAACCCACGAACGGTTTATCGGCTTTCTGCTGGAACATTATGCCGGCAAATTCCCCATGTGGCTGGCTCCGGTTCAGGTCAAAGTGCTGCCGATCAGTGATAAGTTCATCGACTATGCCAAATCGGTTGCCGATCAACTGAAAAAAGCTACTATTCGTGCGGAAGTAGATGACCGGAATGAAAAAATCGGCAAAAAAATCCGGGATACCGAGCTGATGCGGGTTCCGTATATGCTGGTGGTAGGTGAAAAGGAAATGAATGAAGGCATGGTGGCCATCCGCCGGCAGGGCAAGGGTGATCTCGGTGTAAAAACCGTGGCGGAGTTCCTGGCCGGTGCTGTTGAAGAAATTAAAGAACGTAAAAGCGAATAAACCGTATTTTAGCAATTCCGGATCCTGACCGGAATACCAGTTAACCAGAAAAACATGCTCATCTGCAGGGGAGGGAGCTTCACTTAAAGTATCTAAATGGCAGTACCACAAAAACCCGGAGGCGGGTTCAACAGACCACCCGGAGGCGGATTTTCAAAGCCCGGTGGTGGCGGATTTAACAAAGGCGGTTTCAGGGGACGGTTTGTTCCCCGTAAAGAGGCAGAACACCGCATCAATCATTTTATCCGTGTTCCCCAGGTTCGACTGGTGGGCGAAAATGTGGAAGTAGGCATCTACAGCACACAGGAAGCATTAAAGATGGCGCAGGACCAGCAACTGGACCTGGTGGAAATTTCTCCCACCGTAGATCCGCCGGTCTGCAAAATTATTGACTATAATAAATTCCTTTACGACAAGAAGAAGAAGGAAAAAGAGATGAAAGCTAAAAGCAAAGTCTCCGAAGTAAAGGAAATCCGTTTCACCCCCAATACGGATGACCATGACTTTGATTTTA
>CAZLRY010000388.1:0-3422 GCA_964561675.1 uncultured Chitinophaga sp. | reverse complement strand
GCGCTGTAAAAATGCCGTTTACCCTAGCCCATCCCCTGTTGCCGGTTTTAATAAATAAAGCCGTACCCCGTTTATCACTGACCGCCATGGTTGCCGGAAGTGTAATACCGGATATGGAGAATTTTTTCAAGATGCGGGATACGGATTCAACCGGTCATACGCCGGAAGGTATCTTGCTTTTTGATCTTCCTGCAGGTCTGCTCCTGTGTTTTTTATACCATTTGTTTTTGCGAAATTCTTTAATTGCCAACCTCCCGCATTTTTACCGGAAGCGGCTTGATTTCTTTACTGATTTTGACTGGACCCGGTATGCGCTGGCAAATAAAATGGAGGTACTGTTATCGTTGATTGCAGGAATCTGTTCACATCTGTTCTGGGATGCATTTACGCATATGGATGGATTTTTTGTTACTTACCTGCCACTGCTAAACGTTGATATTGGGCTGGGGGGTACAGTTTATCCGGTTCATTATCTTTTACAATTATTATCCAGTGTACTTGGACTCTTGTTGCTTTTTCGCTTTATCCGGCAACTTCCTCAGAAGCAGGTCCTTCACCAGCGGCCAGACCGGTTCTATTGGCTATCATTTCTGAGCACGCTTATATTGCTATTAACAGTACGACTGATTGGCTGGCCTGACTTAAATTCTTACCTGGATCTTTGGAGAGCAGTGATGGGGGCACTGTTTTATAGCTGGGTAATCGTATCATTTATTTTTTACAAGCGGACGATCCGGGAAGAAAGATTGCAGCTAAAATAAGCTTACAATTTGCCGCTGTACTACCGGATCAATCAGGCGCATCTGATTCCTATACTAGTGTAGCTTTAACATGTACCAGGAATGAAACAATCATCATGCCCCTGTATTAATCAACGTGCAGGTTTATAACAATGTAGTGGTGTTTACCGGTTGGAATACGATTCTGGTCAGGCCGCTCTTTTTGCCCGTTCCCAGTTTACCGTTTGTGATTTTTTTAAGTAGCGCATAAACCCAAGTACAACGGACAGGTTCATGATGAAAAAGTAATACGGTACAAAGAGTACTTTGATACTGGTGGATCTGTTTTCGAGAAACCAGCCGGTAAGTGCCATGACATAAAAGGAAAGCTGTAGCCAGAAGAGAATCATATACAAGCCAGGACTGAGCAAACCATCGGACCAGGCGAGTGCAAATCCTGCCGGAATCAGTAATACGAGGCAGAGCGGGGTGAGCGTCCAGCGCAGTACCCGATGTGAGATATACTGGAAGGAAAGGGTGCCGTATTTAAAAATATTCAACAGGGAACGGAGGCGAACCACCGATTGTATTCCCCCTGCAGAAATCCGTATTTTACGTTTGAGTTCTTCCTTTACATTGGCAGAGGCGGATTCCACGGCATAGGCTTCAGGATCATATTGGATGGTATACCCTTCCTGGGCCACCCGTAATGAAATAATAAAATCATCAAGCAGGGTATCTTTTTCCACTTCCCGGTACAAGGCGGTCCGGATAGCAAAGAGTTCACCGGCAGCGCCCACTACTGAATATAACTCGGCATCCCATTTTTTAAGTGTGGATTCATATTTCCAGTACAATCCTTCACCGGCTCCGGACGCCACATCCGTATCTTTATCCGTGATTCTTTTTTCGCCGGATACACAGCCTACGGTCGGGGTTTCAAACAAGCGGACAATCCGGCGTATGGAATCCTTTCCCAGCATGGTATTGGCATCGCTGAAAATCACGATCGGCGTTTTTACGAGTTTCATCCCCCGGTTCATGGCCCCGATTTTACCATTCCGCCCGTTTTCATGCAAAACAATGGCTTCCTTGTATTGCTTTAACAACTCCGGGGTCCCGTCATCTGATCCATCGGTCACCCATACAATCCGGAGCTTATCTTTTGGATAATCCAGCCCCAGTGTATTTTTCATTTTATCAGCCACATAATCTTTCTCGTTATAGGCGGCAATAAAAAGGGTGACTTCCGGCTCATAGCTGACCTTGTTTACCGCCGGTGTTGATTTTTTGAAAATTCTTTTCAGTTTTACCAGCAGATAAAGCAATAGGCCATAGCCGATATAGGTATAAAGAACAATGGCGATCATGACCCAGAAAAGAATTTTTACAAAGAGCATATTTCAGCATTTAGTATGTTTTCAACGGATTTGTTTATCTGATAGCTGGTACGGGATTCTCGAGATCCAATTTGCGCATTAGTTTATTGTACCTGATCGATGCAACCGTCTTATAATAGATTTTCAGTACATCCTGCGCCATTGCTTTCCAGGAAAAATCAGCTGCCCGTTTGATGCCCCGGTTGACCAGGGTAGCGGCGTATTCCCTGTCGTTACAAATCTGTAACAGGGCTTCTGTTATTTCAGCCGGTTTATATGGATCAACGATCATGGCGGCATCGCCCGCTACTTCCGGCATCGATGAAGTGTTGGACGTGATCACGGGCACACCACATGCCATTGCTTCCAGCATTGGGATACCAAAACTTTCACGGAGTGAAGGATACAGGAAGGCCTGGCACTGACTGTAAATAGCCGGCAGGTCGGTGTTTTTTACATAACCGGTCAGGATAATGTGCTCGGCCAGTTCCGGACTGCCGATATCATTCAGCAGAGATGCCAGTTCTTTCCGGTCATAATCCAGCATCACCAGTTTATAATCGGTCGGGTGCTGTTTTCTGAATGCGGCAAAGGACTCCAGTACACCACGGGTGTTTTTCTTGGGGTCTGTATTGCCAAGGAAAAAGAAATAATGATCAGGCAAATGATACAATTTCTTCACCCGTTTTAATTCGTCTGTATCCGTTACAGGTTTAAAATGGGTGCTGACCCCGTTATAAACAGCGGTCAGTCGGGAATCTTGCGTCATGCCAAAGAAATCAGCGATCCTGTTTTTTTCAAAATGGGAAACGGTAATGATCTTCTTGCTTTTTTTCATAATGCCGGGTACGATCAGTTTACGGTAGATATTACCGAATTTCTGATAAGAACTTGACGATCCGGTCAGCATACCCGAATAGGAGCGCTCCATATAAATAATGTCATGCAGGGTCAGTACCAGTGGTACGCTGCAATTAGCCGGTGCGGTATTACTGGTGCAATGGAGGATTTCACATCCGGCTTGTTCGGCAGCACGCGGCAGGGCAAGCTGCTCCCAGGCCGGGTAGGAGGAGGCCGTCACCTCTACGATATGGAAATTTGGGGTTTCCTGTATAACCTTATTGTCTACATCCGGACGGACAAAAATGAAGTATTCATTATCAAGATCGGTTTGCTGAAGGTTACGGATCAGTTCGAGAGCAACCATATCCATACCGTGTTTTTTTTGCCGGAAGATCCGCTGTGCTTCAATACCAATTTTCATATTATTTGATTTTAATTTTTAAGAATGGTTTTTTAACCGAGTATTTGCTTTCTGATTTTA
>CAZLRY010000387.1:0-3426 GCA_964561675.1 uncultured Chitinophaga sp. | reverse complement strand
AAAGCGGGTTCCCGTTTCTACTTTTTTTTTCAGTTTAACAATGCAACATCATTGCTTGACACGGCCAGTATGTTTTTCAATGAAGCCCTGGAATTATCCAGGGATCTCAGGTATGAGAAAGGAATGCAGGTGGGGTATAATAAAATGAACAGTATTTTTTTCCGGCAAAAGAATTATCGCCAGGCACTTTTATACACGGATTCCTCCATCGCAATAGCCAGGCAAGGAATAGTGACGAGTTCATTGGCCGCCAGTTTTGGTGACAAAGGAAATATCTTGATGAAAATGGGAATGTTCCGGGAGGCACTCGGCTGGGCCGACTCATGCCTGTATTACAATCAACAAACCGGGTTTCCTCCGCTCATCGCCAATGCCTGGAGCCTGATTGCGGAAATCGCCGATAGCCTGGGCGATCATGCGACCGCCTACCACGCGCTCTACAATGAAAAAAAGATTACCGACAGCCTCAATACGGCTGAGAAAGTAAAAGCAGTCAACGAAGTGGAGAAAAAATTCAACCAGGCCAGGAATGAGAAAACCATACATGAATTGTCTCAACAAAAACTCATCTATGCACTCATGGGTTTCGGCGGATTGTTGATTGCCACATTGATTGCTGTATACTTCCGTCAACAGGCACTCCGAAATAAGCAACGAATAATGGAAACAGAGCAACGGCTCAACAGGGCCAGAATGAACCCGCATTTTTTCTTTAATGCCCTCACCGCTTTACAAAGGTATGCCATGAAGGAGAATGACGGTATAGCCCTGGCATCCAGTCTTTCAAAATTTTCGCATATCATGCGGGAAACACTGGAAAGCACCTATAAAGAATATGTAACAATCAAACAGGAAATTCAGTTTTTACGAGAGTATCTCGAAATCCAGAAAATGAGATTCCCCAGTATGTTCTCGTATGCCCTTATGGTGGATGGAGAAATGGATCCGGATGAAACGCTGATACCTTCCATGATTATTCAACCGTTTATCGAGAACAGCCTGGAACACGGTTTTGCCGGACTTGATTACCCGGGTGATCTCCGGGTAGATTTCCGTCAGGAAAAAGAAACGGTACTTATTGAAATCAATGACAATGGCAAAGGTCTTGCAGAATCAGGCATGCGTAACAATGAACATATCAGCCGGGCCAGACAAATCATAAAAGACCGGATTTACCTGCTGAATATTAAACTAAAAACCAAAGCTGAATTTAGTATTAACAATCACCCGGACGGAAAAGGGGTTTGGGTGAAAATTCGTTTACCATTAATTTACAATCATGAAAATACTAATAGTGGATAATGAACCCGAAATCAGGGGCCTGCTTCAGGAAATGATTGTGGCAATCGCCCCTGGTAAACACGAGTTTGCGGAAGCGGAAGGTGTTCAAACCGGCTTACACCAAATCTCTTCATTCAGGCCTGACCTGGTGTTCCTGGATGTTGAAATGGGGGATGGCACCGGATTTGACCTGATGAACAGTGTTCCAAACCCAGGGTTCCAGTTAGTTTTCACTACCGCACATAATAAATATGCTATTCAGGCATTTAAATGCAGTGCTATTGACTATCTGCTTAAACCCGTGGACATTACTGACCTTGAAAACAGCCTGACCAAAGCGACGAACCTTATTTCAGGAAATCTGCTCACCAGCCAGATGGCCGTACTCATGCAACAACTTCAGTTAAAAGAAAGCCAGGAGAAACAGATCGTACTGAAAGACAGTGAGGCCTGCTATTTTATTAAACTGGGGAACCTTCTTTTCTGTGAAGCAGAAGGATCTTATACCCGGTTTCACCTGGTAGAGGAAAAACCAATCATGATATCAAAAAACCTCAGCACCTATGAAGAGTTACTTGGGCCATATGGTTTTATACGGACTCATCATTCATTTCTTGTAAATCCGAACAGAATCAAAATGTATGATAAATCGGACGGAGGATTACTCGTACTCGACAGCGGGCATACTGTCCCGGTATCTCATCGCAAAAAAGAACAGGTTATTCAGGCACTGGAAAACCGATAATTAAAACGAAAGAAGCTATCACTCCCCACCAACCACTTCCCCTTCCAGATCATAATCATACGCTTTCGTGATCTTAACATTCACAAATTCGCCAATAGGAAGTTTCTTTGCCGATTGGATCACCACTTCATTATCCACTTCCACCGAGTCAAATTCAGTACGACCGAGGTAACGGCCGGCTTCTTTTTTATCGATCAGGGTTTTGAAGACCTTACCCACTTTCTCTTGATTGAGTTCCAACGAAATTTCCTGCTGCACTTCCATAATCTCCTGGGCACGGCTTTCTTTTACTTCCGCAGGAACGTCATCCACCAGGTCATGCGCGCTGGTGCCTTCTTCATGCGAATAGGTGAAGATTCCCACCCTATCAAAACGCTGGCGTTGCAGGAAGCCTTTGAGTTCTTCCACATCATCCTCTGTTTCTCCGGGGAATCCGGCGATAAGTGTCGTGCGTAAACAAATGCCCGGAACTTTTTCGCGGATGGCGATGGTCAGTTCTTCCATTTCCTCGCGGGTGATCTGCCGCTTCATCGCTTTGAGCATATTATTGGCCGCATGTTGCAACGGCATATCCAGGTAATTGCAAATATTATCCCGCTCCCGCATTACATCCAGCACTTCCAGCGGGAATTTTGAAGGGTAGGCATAATGCAGCCGGATCCACTCCAGTCCTTTCACATCCGCCAGCCGGTTCATCAGATCACCAAGCATCCTTTTCTTATAAATATCCAGCCCGTAATAGGTCAGTTCCTGGGCGATCAGCATGACTTCTTTCACCCCTTTCTTTACCAACCCTTCCGCTTCTTTCACCAGGTCATCCATGGATTTGCTTACGTGCTGACCGCGCATCAACGGAATCGCACAGAAAGAGCAGGTACGGTTACAGCCTTCCGATATTTTCATATAGGCATAGTGCTGCGGGGTGGCCAACAGCCGCTCTCCGACCAGTTCTGTTTTATAATCAGCCTCAAACTGTTTTAAAATCAGGGGCAGTTCCATGGTGCCGAAATAGGCATCCACTTCAGGAATCTCGGTTTCCAGGTTATTCTTGTATCGCTCGCTGAGGCAGCCTGTCACATAAACCTTATCCAGTTTGCCCCGGCGCTTCAACTCTACCTGATCCAGGATCGTATTGATGCTTTCTTCCTTGGCCTTATCAATAAACCCGCAGGTATTCACCACCACGATATTATGGTCGAGCTTCTTATTCTCATGTACCACATCTATATCATTGGCCAGCAACTGCCCGCTCAGCACTTCACTGTCGACCATATTCTTACTACACCCAAGGGTGATGATATTGACTTTGTCTCTATATAATTTCTTTGTCTTCATTTCTTTCAGTTGTCAGATGTCATCCCGATGCTTCGGGAGTCAGTTGCCAGTTCATACTTACCACT
>CAZLRY010000386.1:1739-3448 GCA_964561675.1 uncultured Chitinophaga sp. | reverse complement strand
AATGCTACCCATCGGAGATGACTTTGTCACCTTGTGCGCTTCAGAAGTCGGGGAATATTGTCCTTTGGTCAGACCGTAGATCTGGTTGTTGAACATCAGTACATTGATATCCAGGTTACGGCGGAGCAGGTGTATAGTATGGTTACCTCCGATACTCAGGCTGTCACCGTCACCGGTAACCACCCAAACGCTCAGTTCAGGGCGGGAGGCTTTCAGTCCGGAAGCAATGGCTGTGGCCCTTCCATGAATGGAGTGCATCCCGAATGTATTCATGTAATAGGGGAAACGGCTGCTGCAGCCGATACCGGAGATAAACACGATGTTTTCCTTAGGGATTCCCAGGCCGGGCATCACTTTCTGTACCTGGGCCAGGATGGAATAATCTCCGCATCCGGGACACCAGCGCACTTCCTGGTCGGTGGCAAAATCTTTGGCGGTCAGGGCAGGGGCTGTCGTTACGTCGCTCATAGTATTATTGATTCTGGCAAATTTAATGAATCTGGCGGAGGGGAAGAAAGGAAAAGGGGGTGATTTTTGTCATTTCGGGGGCTGGGCTTAGGGGCTGAGTTTCCGATTATTAAACCGCTGTTTAATCCGAAGCGACCCTGAACATTGAAAATTGAGCATTCCCTTTAATAATGCTCAATTTTCAACGCTCAATGCTCAATTTTCATTTAGAACCTCCCAGTACTCCGCCGCCCTTCTGGTATGCGGAATCACAATCGTGCCGCCTACAATATTGGCCACGGCAAAAACCTCATACATTTCTTCCGTATTCACTCCCAGCTCATGGGCCTTGCCCAGATGGTATTTGATACAATCATCACAACGAAGCACCATGCTGGCCACCAGGCCGAGCAGTTCCTTGGTCTTCACATCCAGGGCACCGGCGGCATAGGTATTGGTGTCGAGGTTCCAGAGCCGTTTGATCACCAGGTTATCTTTTCCAAGGATCACTTCATTCATTCTTGTACGGTAGTCATTGAATTCCTGTACCAGGTTTCCCATAATTTCAGTTTTAAGGCTCAAAATTAAAGATGTCTGCCTTTTATCATTTACTAAGTCAGGAAAGACCCTGAATTCGTATTTTCAACCACTCAAAACCAACATATGCGGAAAATCCTTTTTGTATTCTTCCTCCTTTCATTCACCCTTTTTGTAGCAGCACAAAATGGTACCGAGCCGGTAAAAGTGACCGACCTGCTGAAAGTAAAGACCCTGGGAACCCTGAACCTGAATAATGATGGCAGCCTGGCCGTTTTTACCGTACTCTCGATAGAACCGGAAGCGGAAAGCAAACTGGACTATAAATACAGTACCCAGATCTGGATCGTTCCCACCGATGGCAGTGCGGCTCCTCGTCAACTGACCACCGCCAAAGAGTCTGCCTCACAGGCGGTATTCAGTCCGGATGGTAAACAGATCGTATTCGTAAGAGCGGTCGATGGTAAATCCCAGCTCTTCTTACTCGGACTCGAAGCTGGGGAAGCTATACAACTGACTAAATCCAAATACGGCGCCAGCAGTCCCAAATGGAGCCCCGATGGCAAACAACTTCTTTTTTCAGGAGGGGTGTCGTTTAAAGATCTGTTGAATGATTCATTGTTGAACCCGGGCAAAGCCGTTCCTATCTGGTCGCTGGAAAAACCCGGACTGGACAATACTGCCGTTTTAAAAAATGAGGCAAAAGGAAATCCGGATGGCACGAT
>CAZLRY010000386.1:0-1639 GCA_964561675.1 uncultured Chitinophaga sp. | reverse complement strand
AAGTTTTTCCAGTCCAAGGGTATCCCCCTCCGGCAAATGGCTGGCTTTTCAGTACAGCGGAACTTCTTTTGTCAGTATCCCCACCCTGGCCCTGATCCCCATGGGTGGTTCCTTTAAAGAAAAGATTGACCTGACCTTTGACCGGAATAAATCCTTTCTCAACTGGAGCAAGGATGAAAAATATATCTACTTCACGGCGCAGAGCAATGGCGGACAACCACTGTACCGGGTGAATTTATCCAATGGCATAACTATTTACCCACCGCTAAGTGCGTTGAAAAATGAAATAAAGATTGAACAACTGACCGGATATGAAAGTGGTATTGCGAATTATGATTTAGCCGGTGATAAGCTGGTCTATGTAAAAACAGAAGTGGCCAATCCGTTTGAACTCTATGTAGCGGATGCCACTGCCAAAAACGCAAAACGTCTCAGCAGTTTCAATTCCAGCTGGATTGCCGGCAAACAACTGAGTTTCCCGGAAAAGCACAGTTTTAAGAATGAAAAAGGCATGACCATCGAATATTGGGTCATGAAACCCACCAATTACCAGCCGGGCAAGAAGTTTCCTTTATTACTCGAAATCCATGGTGGCCCCAGTGCCATGTGGGGACCCGGCGAAAGCAGCATGTGGCATGAGTACCAGTATTTCTGCGGCAAGGGTTACGGAGTGGTATATGCGAATCCCCGCGGGAGCGGTGGCTATGGACTTGATTTTTTAAGGGGCAATATCAATGACTGGGGAACCGGTCCTACGAAAGATGTGCTCACCGCACTCGATAAAACGGTGGCAGAGGGCTGGGCCGATACTTCGAAGCTGATGGTCACCGGTGGCTCTTATGCCGGTTACCTGGTAGCCTGGATCATTGCCCATGACCAACGCTTTGCAGCGGCCTGTTCACAAAGAGGCGTATATGACCTGGCCACTTTCTTTGGCGAAGGAAATGCCTGGCGCTTGGTGCCCAATTATTTTGGTGGTTATCCCTGGGAAGCCACACCCAAAGCAACACTGGCCCGCGAATCCCCGATTAATTATGTGCAAAATATCAAAACGCCTTATATCATTTTCCATGGGGACAATGACCGGCGTACCGGTTTTGTACAAAGTGAAATGCTCTATAAAAGCCTGAAAGTGCTGGGCCGTCCGGTGGAATATGTGCGTCATCCCGGCGGCACACATGAACTGACCCGGAGTGGAAATAACCGCCAGCGGATCGACCAGATGCTGCGGACCTGGGAATTTTTTGAGCGTTTTATCCATTAATTAATCAACCCGATGCCGCCATTCCGGCGGCCGGATCGTCAGAACTGAATCTATGCCAAACAAAAATAAAATCATTGTCACGCTCTCCTTCCTGGCTTTTGTCACGCTGGGCGTGGCAGCCGTCAAAGCCCCGCAGGAAAGAAACCTGAAAGTATTACCAAAGGATATTTCCGATGAAAAGCTGGACAGTATCATGCAGACCTACAATAAAGCCCTGGGGGTAAAGTGCGAATTCTGCCATGTAAAATCAAAAGTCTATCCCGGCACCGATATCGATTACCGCTCCGATGCTGAACCCATGAAGGAAAACGCCCGGGACATGATGCGGATGACGATTGAGATCAATACCAATCATTTTTATTTTAATAAAAGTAT
>CAZLRY010000385.1:0-3459 GCA_964561675.1 uncultured Chitinophaga sp. | reverse complement strand
TGAGTTTGTCACACCAGAACACCTGATGCTGGCAATCGTACAGGGAAATGATGCTCCGGCCAAACTCCTCAAGAATTCCGGGTTGACCGAAAAGGGGCTGATTACTGCCATTAATGAATTAAGGAAAGGGGAGAAAGTGACTTCCCAGACACAGTCGCAGGAATTCAACGCCCTGAATAAATATGCCAAGAACCTGAATGAAATGGCCCGGCAGGGAAAGCTGGATCCTGTGATTGGCCGGGATGAGGAAATCCGCCGGACCTTGCATATTCTTTCCCGCCGTACCAAGAACAATCCGATCCTGGTGGGTGAACCGGGCGTGGGTAAGACGGCCATTGCGGAAGGTATTGCCCATCGGATTGTGAACGGGGATGTGCCCGATAACCTGAAGTCAAAAATTATTTATGCGCTCGATATGGGCCTGCTGATTGCCGGTGCCAAGTATAAAGGTGAATTTGAGGAAAGACTGAAAGCGGTGGTTAAAGAAGTCGCCGGAAGTGAAGGTGAAATTATTTTATTTATTGATGAGATACATACCCTGGTTGGTGCAGGTGGCGGGGAAGGCGCGATGGATGCGGCCAATATCCTGAAACCGGCACTGGCCAAGGGCGATCTCCGGGCCGTGGGAGCAACCACGCTGAATGAGTACCAGAAATTTTTTGAAAAGGATAAAGCGCTCGAAAGACGTTTTCAAAAAGTAATGATCGATGAACCCTCCGTGGAAGATGCGATTTCCATTTTGCGTGGGCTGAAGGATCGTTATGAGACACACCACCATGTCCGGATCAAAGACGAAGCGATCATAGCCGCGGTGGAATTATCCAGCCGCTATGTTACGGATCGTTTCCTGCCCGATAAAGCCATTGACCTGATCGATGAAAGCGCAGCCAAACTGCGGCTGGAAATGAACTCCATGCCGGAAGAACTGGATACGCTCGAACGACAGATTCGTCAATTAGAAATTGAACGCGAAGCCATCAAACGGGAAAATGATGAAGGGAAGCTGAAAGAACTGAATACGGAGATCGCGAATATGGCCGTGCAGCGCGATACATTGAAATCAAAGTGGCGGGAAGAAAAAGAGGTAGTGGAAAAAATCCAGAACGGGAAAGCGGAAATAGAAAACCTGAAGCAACTGGCCGAAAGAGCGGAAAGGGAAGGTGATTACGGTAAAGTGGCTGAAATCCGTTACGGCAAAATCAAGGAGCAGGAGTCTCTGATCAACTCGTTAACCGATCAACTTGTTAACTCAACAGAAAAACGTCTGCTGAAGGAAGAAGTAGATGCTGAAGATATAGCTGAAAGTGTGGCAAAAGCCACCGGTATCCCCGTACAGAAAATGCTGCAGAGTGACCGGGAGAAATTACTGCATCTCGAAGAGCACTTGCATGAGCGGGTGGTGGGACAGGAAGAAGCGATCACCGCTGTGGCGGATGCGATCCGCCGAAGCCGGGCGGGGCTGCAGGATCCGAAGAAACCGATCGGTTCCTTTATTTTCCTGGGTACGACCGGTGTGGGTAAAACCGAATTGGCAAAAGCCCTGGCCGAATATCTCTTTGATGACGAGAGTATGATGACCCGGATTGATATGAGTGAGTACCAGGAAAAACATACGGTATCAAGACTTGTTGGAGCACCTCCCGGCTATGTGGGGTATGAAGAAGGGGGGCAGCTGACTGAATCGGTTCGCCGTAAACCCTATAGTGTGGTGTTACTCGATGAAATCGAAAAAGCGCACCCGGATGTATGGAACGTATTGCTCCAGGTACTGGATGACGGACGACTGACAGATAACAAAGGCCGGGTGGTGAATTTTAAGAACACGATCATCATTATGACCAGCAATATCGGAAGTCACCTGATCATGGATGCTTTTGACGGAATCAAGGAGAAGGATATTGAGGAGGCCAATGCTAAAGCAAAATTGGAAGTGATGAATCTCTTAAGACAAACGATCCGTCCGGAATTTCTGAACCGTGTGGATGAAATCATCATGTTCCAGCCACTGCTGAAAAGAGAGATCATGGGGATTGTGAAAATACAACTCAACTCCCTGAAGAAACTGGTAGCGGAGAATGGCATCACTTTACAATTCAGTGACTATGCCCTTGAATTTTTATCCGACCAGGGATTTGACCCGCAGTTCGGAGCCCGTCCGTTGAAGCGCCTTATACAAAAGGAAATTGTGAATCAATTATCCAAACGTATCCTGGCCGGGGATATCGACAAGAGCAAGCCGGTACTGGTGGATGTATTTGACGGGGTAGTGGTATTCCGGAATGAAATGCCGGAGAAAGTAAAAGCATGAGGAATCATATAATAGAATCAGGTAAAGCTATAAAAGGCCGCGGTATAACCGTGGCCTTTTTTAATACCAGCCCCTTTTTGATTGGTAATCATACAGGCAACTGATACATCTCATTTCGGGCAAGCTACTGCCTGCGTTAAATTACCGGTCCGGGTAATATTTTTTACCTGTAAAACAAAAAAGTTATGACACAGCAAGAAGAGAAAACAACCATCACCAGTATGCCCCGTATTGGCGATCCTGCTCCGCATTTTGAAGCAGTGACCACGCAGGGAAATATATCGTTCCCTGAAGACTACAAAGGGAAATGGATCATTTTTTTCAGTCACCCCGCTGATTTTACACCCGTGTGTACATCGGAGTTTATGACTTTTGCCAAACTGGAGGCGGACTTTAACCGGTTAAATACCCAGTTGGTCGGGTTAAGTGTGGACGGATTATACAGCCATATCGCCTGGTTGAGGACCATTAAGGAACGGATTGAATTCCGTGACATGAAGAATGTGGAAGTGAAGTTTCCATTGATTGAAGACATTTCCATGAATGTAGCCACGAAGTACGGCATGATACAGCCCAATGAAAGTTCCACCAAAGCCGTCCGGGCTGTTTTCTTTATAGATCCGAAAGGAATTATCCGGGCCATGATTTATTATCCACTCTCCCTGGGCCGTAATTTTAAAGAACTGAAAAGAGTGATTATCGGCTTACAGACCGCCGATAAACATGCAGTCGCGCTTCCGGCTGACTGGCAGCCAGGCGAGGATGTGATCGTACCTCCGGCTAATAGTTGCGGGGCTGCGGCTGACCGTATGGCTGGCAAGGATGAAGGCGTTTACTGCAAGGACTGGTTCTTCTGTATGAAACCATTAGCCAAAGAAGCGTTAGAAGCAGTTTGATAATAAGCTGAAATATGGCCGTGTATAAGCTGAACTTATACACGGCCTTTTTTATGCAATCAGGTTGCTGGTGGATTTTATATTCTCCAGGGCTGCTGCTAATTTATCCAGGTCTGCCTGGCTGTTGAATGCATTGATAGAATAACGCAGGTACACTTTTTCCCCGTGCCGCATGACTGGCACCTGTATTTTATATTTTTCAAATAAAAGATCATGCAGTTTATCGGGTTCACTGGTTTTTATTTCAGTACTGAG
>CAZLRY010000384.1:0-3461 GCA_964561675.1 uncultured Chitinophaga sp. | reverse complement strand
AACAAAACAGGTATTCTTTATTCTTCCAATCGTCCCAGTGCAGAAGCCGGCAGCAGTGATGATTCATTACCGGCCCGCCATTTTAATGTGTACCTGGTGGACAACTGGAATAAATCCGAGGTAAAACAGATCTCCAAGCTGACTGATCTCCGCCTGGGAAATGCCCGTTTCCCTTCTCAGTACAATACGTCCCATTTCACGTTTATAAGTGACGAAAACGGGATTGCCAACCGCTATGCCGGGTTCTTCAAAACAGAAAGAGCCGGACTGGACACCCTCGTATTTATCGGGGACGAAATGTTACGCAACCCCGCGCAGAAAGACGTTGACAGCCTGCTGGCTGAATGGAATAAGACCGATATCGACTCCGTAGGATTTGTTTCCGTAACAAATGATTCATCCTATGTCTTTCCGCTGACCAATTACCAGAGCAATACACTGGAAACACGCACCGCCGGTGATAACCAGCAGGTATCTGAAGTGGTCAAACTGGGAGATGTAAAATTGCTGTACCGTTTAAAAGTGGATGAGAACACATTGCGTCGCCGCAATATCAATGCCCGTCCGACCGAGTATATGCGAAAAGTGATTGAAGAAGAAAAGAAAGCGCTGCGGAAAGAAGCGGTCGTTACCGCAAAGACCGATACGCTGAATAAGAAACAACAGGACTTTTTCAATACCGGTTTTGAAGAAGAAAAACCGGACAGCACCCGTAAAGTCGGGGATATGGTGAATACGGTAGAACTGGCAAAAGAATCTGTGTTGAAAAAGGCGAAAGTGTATGAGTATCGTCCGCCGAAGTTTTTCACCGACTACCTGGTCAGTGGATTTAATAATAATGTACTGGTAACCCGGTATCAGCCCTACAACGGGGGCAGCGGACCTATCCAGCTCAGTAATAACGATCCCCTGAATGGTATCATCCGGCTCGGTACTTCTGATCTGTTTGAGGATTGGAAAGTCGCCGGTGGTTTCCGCGTGAGTACGGACCTGACCAATAACGAATATATATTCACGACACAATACCTGAAAAAACGTTTTGATTATGGCTTGACCTATTACCGGAATGGCGCATTGTATAGCAGTGGTGTAGGGGATGTGAAACTCTTCTCTAACTTATACCAGGGTACCGTAAGCTATCCCTTTAATAAGGTGAGAAGCCTTCGTTTCAACATGGGCTACCGCAGTGATAAATATGTATTCAAAGCGAATAAGGATGTACCGCAGACCCTGGACCTCGAGGATATACGGCAAACCTATGCACTGGCTAAAATTGAATTCATTCATGATGACGCCATCAGTCCCGTTCTGAATATCTGGAAGGGTCTCCGCTGGAAGGCTTACCTGGACTATAATTTCCAGATCGGCAAAAACACTGGTACCGGTTCAGGCGAGAATCCCTATATCATGAATTTTGGATTTGATGCCCGTCATTACCTGCCGATCTACCGGAATGTCAGCTGGTCGGTAAGGGCCGCTGCCGATTTCTCCTGGGGAACGCAGAAAATCATTTACTATCTCGGCGGGGTGGACAATTGGCTGATGTTTGGCAATAACCAGCGCTCCGATGGTTCATATAAATATTTCGATCCGTCCAACAAACCGGATCCGGATGCCGATTATGCGTACCAGTCACTGGCCGTGAATCTGCGCGGTTTCAAACAGAATGTGGCCAACGGAAACAATGCATTTGTCATCAACAGTGAGATCCGGGTACCGGTGTTCACCACTTTCTTTAATAAACCGATCAACAATGCCTTCCTGCGTAATTTCCAGATCGTGCAGTTTGCCGACCTGGGTACGGCCTGGAACGGCAAGTATGATAACTGGGAGCGCCCTTCTGTATCTTATTCCGGCGGACCCATCAATGTAAAAGTAAAAGCTGGTGGTATCGGTCCTTTTGCAGGCGGTTATGGCTTTGGTGCCCGCAGTACCCTGCTGGGTTATTTCCTTCGCTTCGATGCGGCCTGGCAGATGAATGGATTGTTTGAAGGCAAACCGCAGTATTATTTTGCGATGGGATTGGATTTCTAAAGAAAGCTATTCAATTATAATTAAGGCTGCCTGTTTTACGGGCAGCCTTTTTCTTTAAAAATTTTTCGAAATATTTCCCGCTAAGCCAAAAAAGAATTTTTTATCCTATAATGATAGTCCAAACTATCGGAGTGTCTTCTATTCTTTGCGGGCAAAAAAAAGAGAATTACGGCGTAGGGGCAATTCTAAATCCGGAAAGATTCTCCCATTTTCTTCAACGATAAATATAACAAGGTCATAAACAATGCATAAGTTCCCGTCATCCCCCAGGCCACCCAGTTATCGAGTGGATTAATCACCAGGTCCCCGATTTCAATCATCAGGTTGAATGGATCAGTTACGATGTCCCAGCTGTTAAACCGGAGATAACGACCGATATAAATACCGAGGGCATTGAGCCACATTACGGCAAAGATCAGTCCCAGCGAATAGAGAGGTCCGCGGTCCAGTCCGATTATCAATTCCACCCGACGCAGGGATATCACTCCAAATAGTATTCCGTTCCAGGCAAAGGAAAAAACGAGCAGGAGATCAAACCAGCGGGGTGCCGAATGTACATTACGCAGGTGAAACAGATCGGTGATGATATAGAAAGCATTCGGAATAAACAGCATCCAGATAGCCAGGAGGGCAAACCGTTTCAACCGGTGTTCAAACAGATCAGGACGGGCGGACATCCAGCGGGTGATTGCATAGGGAATAAATGCCAGGAAAAGATTCCAGGGAAGAAAGATATACTCAATCGTGTGGGTCACGAGCATACGGGTAGCCAGCAATCCGCCACTGAAGAAGGCGGATGCCAGCAACCACTGATGCAGGGTAAAGGAACGGTTTGTTTTCATTGGTTAATCTGTTAATTGAGTTTAGGAATAAAAATGATTGCCCCGGTGATCAGGGCCACTGCGGCCGCCACCAACACGGCGGCAGCCGCCAGGTCCTTGATATACTTCACCCGTGGATGCTGTTCCGGTGACAAATGATCCATGATCTTTTCAATCGCCGTATTGATCAGTTCGGTGATCCATACCCCTCCGGTCACCATCAGCAGGGCCAACAATTCATAACCCCCGATCTTAAAGTAAATAATCAGGATACCAACGGTAACCGTAGCCAGCAGGTGCAGTACAGCATTGTGTTCTTCAAAAAAGAATCGCACTAATCCACTGAATGCATACCGGAAACTCCCCAGCCTTGCTCTCCAGCTAAATGACTTCTGATTTACCATATTTATTACAAAAAATTATATAAGGAGAACTTAATAATTTGTATCCCCTATTCTTTTTCTCTACTTTCTATTCTGACTCTTCAGACTTTCACCCTCTACATAATTGGCATATTGGCATATTGGCACATTGATAATTACCATTCTAATTTCCTCGCGAAATACATAATCACCCCCAGCGCCACAAACAACCCGATACTGCCCA
>CAZLRY010000383.1:0-3467 GCA_964561675.1 uncultured Chitinophaga sp. | reverse complement strand
TACTGACTTTATTCTGATCCTGTTCCAGTTTAAAGACTTTCACTTCATCGTGACAGCAGGTATTGTTTTCATGTAACAACATCCCGCACTGACCACACTGGTCTGATTCATCCCCGAAAAAATGGACAGAAGCCAGCCGGTCCATGCAATAATGCAGGTTGACCACTACCCCACAGGTTACGGTGAGATAGCATAAAAAAGATATGGTCAGGACCAGTTTCTTCATGTCTTTACAAAGATACTCGCAATATTGAAGAATACTAACTGAGTTTTATCAGGGTCAATTATTTGAGAATCAATTAACAAAGCGCCAGAATACGCCCAGTCTGAACTGCAGGCCCGGAAGGGCGTAAAAGGGAGCTACCAGGTTGTTACGGGTAAAACCGAATCCGTTGAAATTCCGGGCGGTATTGAGGTTTTCCATCCGGACAAAAGCGGTAAAGGGCCGGATTCTGAAATGCACATAGGCCGCAATATCGGGCAATGGATTCCGGATGACCGTGGTATCCTGGTAGAAAAAACGACCCATTACCGGTGAATAATGATCCGCTTTATAGGCAGCCCGGTACCTGATCTCCGTGCCAAATGCAATATCCAGGTTTTTAAACCCAAGGCTTCCTTCATAGCCGATCCGGTTACGGGTATATAAGGCCGGCACATTGACAGGAGCCTCCCCTACCCGTTGCTGAAAATACAGTTCGGCATGCCAGTTCCAGTGTTTGCCGAACCGGATCGTTTTCTCTACTGCTATCTGAAGCAGGTTGAAGAGGCTGCTTTCCTGGTTCACTTCAAAATAATTATCCAGGTAGGTATAATTCGTGACCAGGTAATAATGACCGGTCAGTTTCATTTTAAATGAGGGCAGAAAATAAGAGGCAAAGAGATGAGTATTGTTTTCCTTTTTCAGGTTTACCACTGATTTCATCAGGTAAAAACTGCTACGGGAATCAAACATAAACGAGGGGGTCCGGCTCGTGTTTTCAAATCCGAGTTCCAGCGACCCGGCTTTTTTGCTCAGCAGGCTCTGCAGACGGATATGCGCCTCATAATCCCCGGAATTATACCCGGTGAAAAACAACCGCCCATTGGCCTGGATATCCCAACGCTGATTTTTTGTTTTATTCCGATACTCCGCATGTCCCGCCGTATTAAAGAAATTCAGTTTACCCGAAGACAAAGTGCCGGTGATCGTCTGTACCAGTAATCCCAGTTTAATAAACTGATGCAGATTTTTGGCATCCGGAAACTGGTAAATGGAAAAATCATTGTTCAGCAATTTCCATTTATCCGAAAACAGGGCTGTATCATTGGCATCTCTGAGTGCAGTATCATAGTACGCCCGGTAATAAAGTGAATCCCCTGCATTATCCTGAAAAGTATAACTGTTACGATCAAACTGGAGGGTATGTTCAAAACGCAGTCGTGGAAAGAACAATGGGATAATAGTGGAATCGGTGACCAGGGAATCCTTTTTTCCAAAATCATACTGTTGACGGAACAGCAGGGTGGTTTCGCTGTACTTATTTCCTGTATTGATTTTATTACCAAAAAAGTTGGTGGAAAAAACCTTTTTACCCCCGATTCTTGTATTGATATTATAACGTTCCTTAAAGTCCGGATCGTTCAGAATATCCGTGGTATCAATAATGCCTCCGTTTTCATAAGCCTGAAGTTTATTGGAAAGCAAAACAAAATAATTATTGTACCGCAGATTCTTCGATTGATACTTTGAACTCAACAGGTAATTATTATGATTGCTGTTCTGGTTCTGGAAAGACCCGGGAGAATTGATCAGCCGGTACTGAAACAGGAAATTCCAGTTGGGCTTGATATTCTGGGTATGGACCAGGCTGATCATCTGTTCCACCCGGCTGCCCAGTAAATAATTCAGTTCTGAATAGGGACGGGTGGTATTAAAAAAACGAACTTCACTCAGTTTCCATTTATATACATCAAAGGCGTGAAAACCCGGATCAAAACCAGCATTTAATTCCGGAGAAAAAAGCAATGAACGGGTGGCCAGGCCGGTATTCCCAAGGTTGATCGAGGTTCCCGGGAGCGGAAAGCGACGGGTAAAATCGCCGACCGAGGAATCGAGTTTGTACTGCCGGGTAGAATCCATATACCGGAAACTGATCGTGATGGAATCCTCTGAATTATCCCGGTGTTTCAGGCTGTCATTTCCACTGCCGCCGGCGAAACTGCTTCCCAGATTTTTAAGCCGGTTTCCCAATTGCATAGCAGGCTCCTGTGCCAGCAAGGCCTGGGAAATAAAAAGCAGTAAAAAAAGAGACAGGTATATATAGTTGCTTCTCAGAGTAAAACTGATTTGATAAAAGATGAAATAACGTTGCAAAATAGCGCTGCAAAGGTAAACATCGGCGTTTATTCTGTTAATTAAAATAATAAGTCTGTTCCTGTTGTCCTTTCAGGTTATGGGTGTACAGGGTACCGCAAAAAATCACAGTCCTTTTCATCACATAATAAGCGGCTAAGCCGGGGATTTTTTAACACCTCAGTATAATCCATCCATCTCCCGTCCACATTGATCCTGCGGTAAACCAGCCGGATTCCCTGGCTGTAATCCACCCACCAGTATATATGACCGGTATATAAGGGTTGTATAACACGGCCTCCCGGTTGATGCCAGCCATAAATAGCTACCCGGTCCGGTTTTTTGTCCCGGCTGATCTTTCCGGAAATCACGACATCTTTTTTGATACCGGCAATCAGTCCTTTTTTGCCTTTTCGCTGACCTTCGATGATCAGGTGATGCTGCCACATGGACGGGGTACTATCCCGGTAAGCAAAGAGGGGGACGGGTCTGAGTTTCACTGTTGCCGCCTGGTAAATATCATCCACCATTTTCCGGGTGGGCAGAAAACAATTAAGGCTGTCGGCTATCCGTTGAGCCGCATAGGGCGTAATACAGACGCGCGCCCAGTCGTCACCGGAACCGATACTGAGGTAGTCTGGGGCGACATAAAAAACAGCCTTGATCATCTTGCCGGAGAGGCTATCCATGAGGGAAACCCTGACTGGTACAAACTTCCGGAGAAAAGGGGGCAGGTTGCCCGAAAGGGCAGCCTGAACAACGAGGGAATCACGGGCGGCCCACTGCATGGCCGCTGCCTGCTCGTAAAAAGTTGAACCGGTCAGCCCTGTCCTGTTTTCGGGCCATTGCATTCTGTAACCCGGATGACAGCCTGCCAGGTAAAAAACGGCTAATATTGGAAACAGTCGCATGCCTGCAAGGTAAAAAAACTATTCCCTAATCGCCTTTCACTGTCCCTGTTCCTTTATCTTTGCGCAAATTTTTCCATTATGAATCTCCATGAATACCAGGCGAAGGAACTACTGAAAAAATACAATGTTCCGGTGCAGGAAGGATTTGCCTGCAGTACAGTACATGAAGCGGAAGAAGCCTACCGCCAGATCAAAAACCAGTTCGGCAGCAGCTTCGCCGT
>CAZLRY010000382.1:0-3472 GCA_964561675.1 uncultured Chitinophaga sp. | reverse complement strand
AAATAAGATTGGCAGAAGCAAAAAAGACCATTCAGGAGTTAGAAACAAAACCCGATGACATGTCAGAATAGATACACGAACGCACAACATGGGGATTGATGCAATTGGGTCTTGGTGGAAAATCTTTTAGTATTTATTCTCCATCCAGCTTCAGCTATGGGGCTTTACCGTTAAATGATCCAACAGCGGCAGGTAACATGCGTTCATAGTACCGCTGGCTGGTTTTCGTTGTAAATAAATCTTTCCATACGTTTTGTTTAACTAAATACAATCAAAATAAATTTATTTTATGGGAATGGTATGTAATTTCCTTCGAGTGACAAATGATGAACTTGAAGAGTATTTGAATGACAGTTCGAAATTGGATGATCGGTTGGATCAAGAGTTCGAAATGGAAGAATCGAATGTGGTTGATATAGACAAATCATGGGAAGGAATACTTTTTTTATTGACAGGACAAAATGCTGAAAACCTTGACCATCCATTATCGAAATTTCTTTTCAGCGGACAGATTATCGATGAAGACCAAGACTTAGGATACGGGCCTGGCCACTATTTAAAACCAGACCAGGTAAAAAAGATTAATAGCGAAATTGCCATGTTATCCACTGAAGACTTAAAAGCCAGGTATGATCCAGCCAAAATGGATAGTCTCAATATTTATCCAACCGGCTGGACAAAAAATGGAGATGGTTTATTAGATTATTTGCTAGAGTACTTCGAAACAGTAAAACAGATCTACTCAACAGCAAGCGCTAAGAATGAAGCGCTAATAACGTTTCTTAACTAGTAATAAAAGGCTACGCAAAATCCCATACGGTAGCTTCTGTTTTTTGCCTTGGTCTGCCACCTTGCATATGCAGTGTTCATACCGTTGCCCCAGCTTGACAATGGTTATCTATATCATTTTTCTATGGTTGTTTGCATTTGGATAAAACATTAAGTTCGCATATTTTTATACCCGGACAATCGACCAAAACGCCACCTGACCACTCTTATGAAATTTGTTCTTGTACTGCAAAAATTTATTATTGCTTCTTTTTGTCTTCTCTATTCAAACCAATTTCTTGGTCAGTCTTTAACAGAGAAATGGCAGCGAACATGGGGAGGAAACCATGCAGAGGTGACTTCAATTATGCTCCCCCTGAATAATAACCAGTTTTTATTTGCCGGAGGTTCTTATTCAGATCCTGGCTGTTTTAAAACAAGCCCTAATTACGGCGAGCACGACTTTGCTGTATTTGTATTGGATGATAATGGCAATAAACTATGGGAAAAGACCTACGGGGGCAGTCGCTGGGATATGATCAGAACGGGATTAAAGCTCCCGGATGGTGGCTTTATATTTGCCGGTGAATCGCAGTCGCCTGTATCCGGCACTAAAACTTCTCCTCATTACGGAAGTAATGATATTTGGGTAGTGCGAACAGATGCCAATGGAAATGAACTATGGCAAAGGTCTTACGGCAGGCAGGATCTGGAAGGGGCAAGGAAAATAGTGGCCACTGCTGATGGTGGGTTTCTTATAGCGGGCTACTCTCTTTCTATCAATACAGGATACAATTATGGAAAGAGTGATTACCAACTTACGAAAATAGACGCCCTGGGTAATGAGCAATGGACTAAATTATACGGAGGTACCGAACAGGATGATCTGACTGACCTGGTAACAAGCGGAGACGGAAATTATTTTCTTTCGGGAACAAGTTTGAGTCCTCCAGGCGGTAACAAAACGAGTGCCAGAGTTGGGGCGGAAGATATCTGGTTGATAAAAGTTGATCCAAGTGGGAATATTATTTGGGATAAGACTTATGGTACACCAGATGGTGACTTTAATGGTAGCCTGCTAGCCTTGCAGGATGGCAATACGCTGATGGTGGACCATACACTACAAACAAGCAGGGTGCGTAAGATAGATACCAATGGAGTGCAGATATGGTTACAGCATTGTTCAGGAGGAGGATTTGTAAATACAACTGAGGCACTTCAATATGCATCGGAAGACGTTAACACCGGAAACCTTTATGTGGTGGGGCATTCCAGCCGAAATAATGAAGGATGCAAAACCTCGCCATGGGTAGGAGGCGGGTGGATGTGGGACATTTGGGTGGGCGTATTTGACCGTAATGGCAATAAGATTGATGACCTGGATTTTGGAGGCAGTGATGCAGATACCCCGGAAGGTATTCTGGCGTACAATAACGAGGTTTGGATATACTCAAATTCTGCTTCACCGATAAGCGGGAACAAGACTTCTCCTCAATGTGGCCAGAGCACAGATGCATGGATAATCCGCTTAGCAAACAGTTTTTATGTGAATAGTAATACGCCCACTTCTGTGTGTGCAACAGAACAGAATATAAAAGTACATTTAAAGGCATCCACAACCTTTAATGCATCAAATGTTTTTACGGTTCAACTGTCTGACATAAATGGCAGCTTTGCTAACCCGCAAAACATTGGTTCTAAACCCGCAACAGGTACAGATTCTATCCCGGTAAGCTTACCGCCGGGCATTCCAACAGGTTCAGGCTATAGGATACGGGTGATAGCTTCTGCTCCTGCTGACACAACCGCCGGCTATCCGTTTTGGATATATGGCGCACCGCAACTTAACCTGGGTGCAGATACTGCATTATGTACAGGATCGTCTCTTAATCTCGTCACAGGCCAGCAGCCACCAGCCACCCAATTTCTGTGGCAGAATAACAGCACTAACAACTTCTACACCGTAAACGCTGCCGGTTTGTACTGGTGCGAAATCCGAAATGCCTGCGGCGTAAAAAGAGATACGATTATCATTGCACCCAAATTTCTTCCCCAGGTTGATATAGGAAATGACAAAATATTTTGCAGCAACGAAACTGTTCATTTACAAAACTCATCGCAATTGCCGGAGTATAGCTACCTGTGGAGCACAGGTGCCACCAGTGCAGGTATTTCTGTTTCCACAGCTGGTACTTACTGGCTGAAAGTTTCAAATGCGTGTGGAAGTAAAGCGGATACCCTGCAAGCGACAGTGCAACCGCTGCCAATTCTTAACCTGAATAAGGATAGTTTAATTTGCAGGGGTGAGCCATTAATTTTATCAGTTAATGCCGGGCATGCGAGTTATGAGTGGAGCACAGGCAACAATACGCCAGTGATTAATGTTTCTGCACCCGGATTATATTGGGTAAAGGTGACCGGACACAATAGCTGTGTGCAATCGGATACAACGATTATTACAGGTATTGTGGAGTCCCCTCGAGATTTTTTGCCGAAGTCAGATTCTATTTGCAGCAGCTATGGTCAACTCATGCTGTCGCCCCTGAACAACTTTCCCAGTTACCAGTGGAGTAATGGAATGAATACATCCTCCATCCAAATTACGAACCCCGGTACTTACTGGCTTGCCGTTAAAGATCTTAATGGATGTAAAGGAACAGATACGATTGAGATCTATCTAAAAGATTGTATACAAGGTGTTTAT
>CAZLRY010000381.1:0-3482 GCA_964561675.1 uncultured Chitinophaga sp. | reverse complement strand
GGCAAAACTGCGCATGGTGATGGCAGGAATCAGTAACAGAAGAATCCAGGGTGCGAGTTGGAAAAAACGGTCCAGGGTGGCATAGCCAAAATCGAAAATATTGTCTTCAAACACAAAAAGCACGAGGCCGTTGACCAGCAGGAAAACGATGATCGCGATGTAACCGGTGAGGCTACTGAAGAATTGACGGAGTTCTTTTTTACATACAGACCACATAGGCTTGGACAATGATGCAAAATAAGGTAAAGTGGCAATATTTCGGGCTTCAGTGAGCGGTTAGTTCATAAAAAAAGGGGGAGAATAAGAGTCAAGTGATTTTTTATAATGACGGATCAGAATAGTTCAACCCCTCCGGGGTTGTTGGGGGTCTTTGTATGACCGAACCCCGGGTTTCACCCGGGGCTATGAATGGTTCAACCCCCTTCGGGGTTAGTCGTAAGGATCAATTCCAGGCATTCTATTATTGTTTTTTGGAAATTTCCACGAATCATTCGTTTCATATCTCTCACTATGTAAAAGCATGGCAAGGCCAATTCCCGTTAGCCGTTTATAGAATTTGATGTTGGCAGAAACTAAAAAGCGCTGAATCAAAGGAGGGATTAGCCCGAAGGGCTTAAACTTTTAATAGCCCCGGGTGAAACCCGGGGTACAGTGCAGGATTACCCCCACAACCCTAAAGGGGTTGAATACTTTTGTATAGCAGTGAAACTGCATTACTCCTGTCTTCCGGATTTCGTCTATAAAAAAAGGGGCTGCAAATGAAGCAACCCCTTTCCGTTATTTAAAACCTATTTATTAAACCGCAAAACTCTCCCCGCAACCGCAGGTTCGGCTGGCGTTGGGATTGCTGAAATAAAATCCTTTGCCATTCAGGCCATCCGAAAAATCAAGCGTGGTATTGACCAGGTAAAGAAAACTCTTCAGATCGGTTACCACTTTCACCCCGTTGTCTTCAAATGACTGGTCCATTGGCTTTGTTTCATTATCAAAGTCCAGCTTATAGCTCAGGCCGGAACAACCCCCGCCCACCACACTCACCCGGAGGAAATAGGAAGGGTCATCCCCTACACCGGCGTCGGCGAGGAGCTGGGCGACTTTAGACTTGGCCTTGTCGCTGACGTAAATGGCATTTTCGGTTGAGACGCTCATAACAGGAATTCAAAATTAAAAAGTCAAAATTAAAAAACACGATTGGAGAAATACTCCAACCTATGGGTAACTTCCCGCTTCAGGGGCCTTTTTTACTTTTTAATTTTAACTTTTGACTTTTAGTGTATCACGCTTTCTTCAAACTTCAACTCCTCCAGCCCGTTCTTCTGGCGGTAATCATTGATCGCTGCCTTGATGGCGTCTTCGGCCAGTACGGAGCAGTGAATTTTTACCGGGGGCAGATTCAGTTCTTCCACGATGGTCATATTATCGATCTTCACGGCTTCTTCCACTGATTTTCCTTTGAGCCATTCGGTGGCCAGGGAGGAAGAGGCGATGGCCGATCCGCAACCAAAGGTCTTGAATTTGGCATCTTTGATAATACCGGTGGCATCATCCACTTCGATCTGGAGACGCATCACGTCACCGCACTCTGGTGCGCCAACGAGACCGGTGCCTACATTGTTTTTACTTTTATCCAGGGTGCCCACATTTTTGGGGTTCTGGTAGTGATCGATTACTTTTTCGCTGTATGCCATTGGTTAATGTTTTAGACGTTAAAAAAGTTGACGAGTTGATAAGTTGACAGGTTAACAAGTTTTGACGGGCCCTGTCAGCTTATCAACCCGTCATCCTGCCTATGCCGGCAGGCAGGCTTTTAAACTAATTAATGGTGCGCCCACTCAATCGTGTTCAGGTCAATGCCTTCTTTGAACATTTCCCAGAGCGGACTCATTTCCCTTAATTTATTGACCGTATTGGTAACTTGTTCAATCGTAAAATCAATCTGCTCTTCGGTGGTGAAACGTCCCAGTCCGAAACGCAGGGAACTATGTGCCAGGTCATCACCGAGTCCGAGGGCTTTCAGCACATAAGACGGTTCCAGGGAAGCCGAAGTACAGGCTGAACCGGAAGAAAGGGCGATATTTTTGTTAAAGCCCATCATGAGACCTTCCCCTTCCACATACTTGAAAGAGATATTGGTAACATGGGGCAACTTATATTCTTTATCACCATTGAGGTAAGACTCTTCCACTTTCAGCAGTTCTGTCTGCAGTTTATCCCGGAGTTTGCTGACCCTTGCCGTTTCTTCTTCCATTTCATTCAGGCAGATCTCACAGGCTTTACCAAATCCTACGATTCCCGGAACATTGAGTGTACCGCTGCGCATGCCGCGTTCATGTCCGCCCCCGTCGATCTGGGCTGTAACTTTTACGCGTGGATTTTTGCGGCGAACGTATAATGCACCCACGCCTTTCGGACCATACATTTTATGGGCGGTGAAAGCCATCAGGTCAATGCCATCTTTATTCACATCCACCGGAATTTTTCCTACGGCCTGTGTGGCATCGCTGAATACCAGTACGCCGTGTTTGCGGGCAATGGCACTGATTTCCTTCATCGGCATGATGGTGCCAATTTCATTATTGGCATACATGATGGCGATCAGGATCGTATTGGGTTTGATCGCGGCTTCCAGTTCTGCCAGGTCGATCAGTCCGTTGTCTTTTACTTTCAGGTAGGTCACTTCCCCGCCTTCTTTTTCAATATGCTTGCAGGTATCCAGCACCGCTTTATGTTCGATATTGCAGGTGATGATATGGTTGCCCTTGCTGGCATACATTTCGAAAACGCCTTTGATCGCCAGGTTATCCCCTTCAGTAGCACCGGAAGTAAAGATGATTTCTTTAGGATCTGCGCTGATCAGTTTGGCTACCTGTTCGCGGGCATAATCCACGGCTTCCTCCGCTGCCCACCCAAAAGAGTGGTTACGGCTGGCCGCATTACCGAAATTATTGGTGAAATACGGGATCATGGCCTCTACAACACGGGGGTCGCAGGGTGTTGTGGCATTATGGTCGAGATAAATGGGAAATTGTAACATAGTTATTGTTGATCGTTGTTCGTTTCAATTAACACAAAATTACCTCAAAAGGTTCTAAATGAGAGCAGTAATTTGGGCAAAACCATTGATTTTACCGATTTCGAAAAGACCTAATTTTACATTTATAACTCTCTATTATGCAAAAGATTGAACATATCGGCATTGCCGTAAAAAGCCTGGATGCCGCTATTCCGGTTTATGAGAAGCTGCTCAACAGCCCTTGTTATAAGACCGAAACCGTTGAAACTGAAAAAGTAAACACCGCTTTTTTCCAAAGCGGCCCCAATAAAGTGGAGTTGCTGGAAAGCAGTGACCCGGATGGAGTGATCGCCCGGTTTGTCGATAAAAAGGGCGAGGGGCTGCATCATGTGGCTTTTGCGGTGGACGATATTGAAGCCGAGATGAAACGGTTACAGGGTGAAGGGTTTGTGTTGCTGAATGAAAAGCC
>CAZLRY010000380.1:0-3499 GCA_964561675.1 uncultured Chitinophaga sp. | reverse complement strand
GCCTTCTTATTGACTACCAGGAGCCGTTTGGTGAAAACCAATCTGGATGTATCATCATTCAGGAATACTTTCAACAGATAATTCCCGCCCTTTGTTGGCCCGGAATTCCGTTCAGGAAGTATAGCCTGGTAATGCGTATATCGGGTTTGAACGATCGAAGAGCTTCGGTAAGTCCCGATCCGGTTACTCTGAAAACCCCGTATATAATCAAACGTCTGCACATTGGCCGGTGTCCAGTCCGCGTTACATAACTGAAAACTGTAATAATAATTTTTTACATCATTATCCATATCATCAAAATGCAATTCCAGTTGTTCATTATTCCCCAGTTGCAGTACCGGGTAACTGTATATATCCCCGTATTTAAACAGTTTCACGGTCCGTATGTTGGGACGGTAAATATGATCGGGGATCTGGGCCGACAGGAAGATTGGCCAGCAAAGCAGCCCTAAAATTATTTTTTTCATGAGCGGGTTGTTCTCTGAAAATATTCGTTGAAAATACGTTAAAAAAAAGGATAAATCCTGAGCAGCACCTTATTTTTGATAAAGACAAACTATTATCATTGAAGGTTGCAGGATTCATAGCTAACCGCATCGCATTTAATCAGCAAAAGACCTTTTCCAGGTTTATCATCCGCTTGTCAATAGCGGCCACGATCATCAGTGTCATGGTGATGATCGTTACCCTGGCCCTCGCAAATGGCTTCCAGGAAGCGGTCAGCCAGAAAATTTTCAGTTTCTGGGGACATATCCGTGTACAGGAAAAACAACCCGGGAAAGCTATTATTTCGGAAGAAATTGCTATTTCAGAAGACACCGCATTAGTAAGCACGATTGCCCGGTACCCGGGCGTGAAGAGTATACATCCGTTTGCCACGCGTTATGCCCTGCTTAAAACCAGGGAGGACATTGAAGGTGTACTGGTAAAAGGACTGGACAACACCTACGACTTTGAACACCTTAAACAATTTATAAAATCCGGGCGGCCCATCCGTTTTACGGACAGTTTGTTCAGCCGCGAACTGCTCGTCTCCGATTATACGGCTTCCCGACTACAGCTTCAGCCAGGGGACAGCCTGCTTATTTATTTCCTTAAACCCGGTGAAAATCCACGGACAAAAAAAATGAGTATTGCCGGTATTTATAAAACCGGTATTGAAGAATATGACCGGCTTTTCGCCATTGGTGATATCCGGCTGATCCGGAACCTGAATCAATGGAATGACGACCAGGCAGGTGGTTATGAAATTTTTCTGAATAACTATAAACTTACTGATACCATTGCCATACAGCTGCATGAACTGGACTCATTTCCGGCTACCTGGGACGCCATCAGTGTCAAAAAGATTTCCCCGAATATTTTTGACTGGCTCAATATGCAGGATGTTACCCGCAATGTACTGATCAGTTTTATGATTGCCATCGCGGTGATAAACCTGGTCACCTGCCTGCTGATCCTCGTACTGGAACGGGTACGGATGATCGGCATCCTGAAGTCATTGGGGGCGAGTGACTGGACCGTACAAAAAGTTTTTCTCCGGCATTCCATGCTGATCACCCTGACTGGCATTGTGATTGGGACGGTGCTCGCACTGCTTTTGTTGTGGATACAGCAGGAAACCGGTTTTATCAAATTGAAAGAAGAAGCGTATTACCTGAGTTCGGCCGCTGTGAAAATTGTTTGGTGGGAAGTTATATTGGTATGCGGGCTGACTTTACTGATCTCCTTCCTGGTGATGTTGATTCCATCCATTCTGGTCCGTCGTATCCAGCCTGTAAAAGCGATCCGGTTCAGGTAAGGTGAGCCAAAATGATTCCCGCAGCTACAGCGGCATTCAACGATTCAGCTCCGCCTTTCCTCGGAATGGTAATCCGGTTATTGGACAAGTCCAGTAAATTCCCGGGGATTCCCTTCGATTCATTGCCGATCAGAATGATACCCTGTGTTGGTTGTCCTGCTGTTTTAACATCCATTCCATCCAACACGGTGGCAAATACCGGAAAACCGGGCATTTCCCGGAGCAATTCTCCCAGGTCACTGTAAAATACGTTCACCCGGGCAATACTTCCCATGGTGGATTGTATGACTTTGGGATTATAAAGATCAGCTGAATCTTCACTGCAAATAACCTGGGTGACACCAAACCAGTCCGCTATCCGGATAATTGTACCCAGATTGCCCGGATCCTGAATACCACATATTCCAAGACTCAGCCGGCCTTCGAGCTGTATGGACTCATTACTGAAAAAATTAATCAATGCCAGTACCTTATTGGGTGTCTTTAATTGTGAAATTCTTTCTAATTCTTCTACAGATATTACTTCGGACTCTATATTCCGGCACAGCTGCTGTTGTTCATTCAGCCATTCTTCAAGGGCAAATACCTTTTTCACCTGCCCGGGACAGGCTTTTATCAGCTCACTAACTATCTTGGGACCTTCGGCAATAAAGACCCTGGCCTCGTCCCTGAATTTTTTCTGGCCTAAACTTTGAATATATTTGATTGTTGATTTACCAAGCATAGTCACTCTTTTACCATTTATGATAACAGGACAGCCTTACCATCGAAGCAAACTGCTGCTGCTTTTACCGGCACTTTCTGTTATGATTACCTTTTTTGTTTCCTGCAGCGTAATTCCTAAAAATTATCCGAAGGGGAAGCCATTCGTATTTGAGACAAAGATCACGGTAAATGGCAATTTCACCAACGAAGAAAAGGAAATCCTGGCATCCCGGCTGAAAGGACAGCTGGATGACAGTTTGCGGGCCCGCTCAGTGTCCAAGCTTTTTTACAGCGTAATGAAGAATCCCCCGGTGTATAAAAAAGAAAATGCCGACCGGTCGATCCTTTATATGCGATCGCTCCTCAACTCCCTCGGTTACTTTCACGATTCCATCTATTATAAAGATAGTATTCAGCTAAAGACTAAAGAGCAACAAAGAGCCTTTATCAGTTTTTTTGTTTCTCCCGGGAAAGTCGTAAGACTGGACTCCATCAGTTATAATCTCAAAGAGGCTGAAATACAATCCATCACCCTCGCGAATAAAAACGAATCCCTGCTGAAAAAAGGGGAACCCTTTGCCAAAACTGCCATATCCATGGAACTGGACCGCCTGGTAGACCTGTATCGCAATAACGGTTACCTGCGGTTTAACCGGGAGGAGTTAAAAGGTGTTTGGGATACCCTTGATATAAAGCTGCTGAATCCCAGCCTGGACCCTTTTGAACAGTTACAGATACTTCAGCAGCTGAAAGAGAAAAGGGAGAATCCAACAGCGAATATCGAGATCATACTGCGCCCGGGATTTGATACCAGCAAGCTGGTGAAGTATTATGTCGGAAATATCACTATTCATCCCGAATACAGTCCGGATACTGCCGGATATACCCGTAAAGTGGAATGGGTGGATGGAATCCAGGTAATTTCGTACCGGAAGGCGTTCCGATCAAAGATCCTGCCTGCGCATGTTTATTTGCACCGGGGTGATCTTTACA
>CAZLRY010000379.1:0-3502 GCA_964561675.1 uncultured Chitinophaga sp. | reverse complement strand
TAGTGATGGTTGGGTTTAACCGCCTGAAGCGTGGCCATTTCCATTTTGATTATAAGCTGATCACAGAAGACGCCATCCATTACACACCGGAACAACTTACAGTTATATACCGGGATGAAGTGGAGCGGATCATCCGACGCGATCCGGCCAACTATCTCTGGAGTCATCGCCGCTGGAAATATGACTGGAAACCGGAGTATGGACCGGTGTTAAAGTAGTTCTTCATTGTCATGGTGAGCGTGTCGAACCATGAACAAGCAAAAGCGCTTTTTTCAAGTCACCCTTCGGCACGCTCAGGGTGACAACAACTTCCCTTGTCACAGTGAGCCGGTGCGCATTGTCATGGTGAGCGTGTCGAACCATGAACAAGCAAAAGCGCTTTTTTCAAGTCACCCTTCGGCACGCTCAGGGTGACAACGGCATGTTCTTGTCATGCTGAGCGTGTCGAAGCATGACCAGTCTAATGAACTTTCTTCTTATGCTTTTTCAACTGCAGGTAATCCAAAAAGTAAATCACTTTCAGTGAGAGGTTATTGTTATCATCTGCCTGCATGGTACGACCGATATTTTTAAAATAATCGCCGGTCACTTCCTGGTTGCCGTTGACTGCTGCATTTTTCCAGACCACATTCAGGAAACTGCCCGGGGCAAACTGCCAGGTATACACCATATCAATATTAAAGAAGTTGATATTGTAATCGGCATTGCCGCTGAAGTTGTCATTCCGGGCCAGGGAGCCATCATTGCGCAGGGTAAAATACCGGTCATAATGCACCTGGCTCCAGTAATGACGGATACGGGTATTGATATTCATCTTACTGTTAAAGGAATATTTGATACCGATTGTATTGTCTACGGTTTGGATATCCCTTCTTCCGAAAATAATCTTATCACCATCGAAGGCAGCAAAGCCGGTATTCCTTTTCTGCGGATTCAGAGAGAGGCCGTGCGAAATGGTCAGCTTATTATTAAATCGGTACCGGTTGGAAAATTCAAATGAATAACGTTTGCTGTTGAACAGGGAACGGTCGATGACCATTGCCTCCAATGAGAGACTGTATTTTTTTGCATTATTGGTTTCGAACCATGCCGACATGAAATAATTCGACCAGCCTTTGAAATAACGTCCTTCCACCCGCGGTTCATAATAGTTATTGCCTTTCGGCTCATAGCCAACCATCCCTCCCACATACCAGAGGTTTTTCAGTTGTCCGTTCATATTCACATTTACATTCACCCCCTGGAAGCCAGCTGGATTCATCAACCGGTAGGAATGATAGAAGTTAAAATTGAAGAACATCCGGTTATACCAACGCGTGGGTTTAAGCCAGTTGTAGCCGGCATACGCATAATGTTCAACCTGGTTGGTGGTGGTGAAATAGCCCAGGTCATTCCCCCGGAATTTCCGGTCAATCAGGTCCTGTTTTATATTGAAGGTGAATCGTCCGCTGGATTTGCCAAACGAAAAGCTATGTCCGTATCCCCGGCGGTTATTATCCGTTATCCCGGCTCCGGACAACATACTCATCGCCAGTTTACCACTTACATTCCAGGTGTTCTTTTTGTCATACAGACTGAACTGTGCCGCGCTTACATTGGCATCGTATTCGGATCCGCTGCGCCACACATTCATATTGGTGAAAGTGATACTGGAATTATGTTTCAACGACTGATCCAGTACCATGATATTGTAATTGGTGAGCGGATCGATCAGCACTTCTCTTTGTTTCAGGTCAGACATATTTTCCAGTGAGGCATAGCGGTTATTGGTGACCGCATTGAGTACACCCACGCCAAGACCTTTTGATGTTCTGCCGGAAATTTTTGTCGCATTGATCAGTTTGGACTCCACCGGGTTTTTCAGGATCCGGTCATTGCCATTCATATATTCATCAATGCTGTGAGTAAGTATCGGATCAATTCCGATACGTCGCGGATAAAAGAGACCACTCTTATTAAACAGTTCAGTACCCTCCGTGAAAAAGGGGCGGTTTTCCTGGTATTTCACTTCAAACGGAGTGAGGTTGAGTACCCGGTTGTCACTTTGCACCTGTCCGAAATCAGGTACGAGGGTGGCATCAAGGGTAAAAGCCTGATTGATTCCGTATTTCACATCCATTCCGCCATTGACTGACGAGGTCCAGTCTTTTGCCCCGGCAGTGGATTGCGGGAAATGGTTCACATAAGTAGACAGGTAAGGAGAAAACTGCAACCGCAGCGGGGGTTTAATGCCCGTAATACCTGTCCAGACCCCCTCCTGTGTCAGGAAGCCGTTTACATTCGGATCAATCGGGTTCCAGGTATACTGCTGTTCCGTTTTTCGACGGCGGCGGGTGATATTCAGTCCCCATGTCTGCACTTCTTTTTTACTGAACCGGATGGCGGCAAAGGGGATGAACAATTCAAAACTCCAGCCATTATCATGGATCACGGCGCCGCTCTCCCAAACAGCATTCCATCCAAAATCCTCGCCCCCGTTGTTTCCGTCACCAGGCGACATTTTAGCATCCCATTGTTCGTTAAGGGGGGTGACAAAATATTCAAAGCCGTTGATCTTATCATAATAGGTGTCGAAAATGATCCCGATATAATCATTGGTACCAAAACCATCCCGGCCGGATAATTCGGTGGCGATGCTGTCACGCGTGTGTTCATAGCAATATCCGCCAAAATAAATGCCTTCATCACTATAGATCAGGTAAGTCTCGGTCCGGTTTTCAAAGTTCTCCCGGGCGCCGACTTTGGGCCTGAACTCCACCAGGTCCGACATTATGGGCGCCGATTTCCAGGCGGAATCATTCAGCAGGCCGTCTACTTTGATCGGTTTGTTAATGCGTAAAGCCGGCAATTGCCGGGGTGGGTTAGTTTGGGCAAAAGTGCAGGTACACAGGAGCAGGAGAGCCCCTAAGGCGATGTTGGTTTTGAAAATCATGGCTATACTTTAAAGTAGTCAGGACGTTGAAGCAGCAGGTTTTGTTACTGATTCGGGAAAGAACTACTAAGTCTTTCGTACGGTAAAAGTATAGCGGTAAAAAGGGAATAGGTTTTGGATTTATCTGACCGGCATGTATGACCTGACGAGTGGTTAAAAAAGGGGGTTGTTAACTTTTTATTGGGAAAAAACCGGGTAGTTGAGTGACAATCCGCTGATAGTCATTGTTCTTTGACCGGGTATCTTTTCAGGAAGGGCCACATCAGGTTCAGGCAACGGCTCTTATGCCATGAAAAGACACAAATGGGCTGCAATGCTATTGGAACAGGCATTTGTAATTGCCCGTTTGGATGAATGCGAATTGACAATCAGTCTATTACCGCATATGCCTGGTTGTTTGAAATTGCGGTTATGGCCTGCCGTTATCTCTGGCAGATCGGCTTGGCCTGAAAAGGGTGAAAACACGGGGAAAAATGGTGGGAACACGGTTGTGGGGGAAGAAGGTAATCGTGAGATTTGGTTGTAAATTAAATTATTCTTTCACCTAAATTGTAAATAATGAAAAGTCTA
>CAZLRY010000378.1:0-3504 GCA_964561675.1 uncultured Chitinophaga sp. | reverse complement strand
CGTCCTTCTGAAGAAGGTGCGGTAGCCCTGGAACTGCTGAACGCCCTGACCGGCGAAGCCAGCACCCGTCCCGGTATCAAAAAAGTAGCTGAAGACCTGAAAGCAAATAACGGAACTGCCCTTGTAGTCAGTGGCAGCAACGATAAAAATGTACAGGTGATCGTGAACGCGATCAACAATGCCATTGGTGCTTATGGTAAGACCATCGACTGGAGCAAGCCGGTGAATTACCGCCAGGGTATTGATTCAGATTTCGCCCAGCTGTTAGCGGATATGGAAGCGGGCACAGTTGGCACCCTGATGGTTTATGGCGCTAACCCTGCTTACACTTCCTATGATGCGGCCCGTTTTACTGCGGCCCTCGCTAAAGTAAAAGTGAAAGTATCCTTCAGCGAAAGAATGGATGAAACCACCGAACTCTGCGATTTCATCCTGCCCACTCACCACTACCTCGAAAGTTGGGGTGATGCGGAAGCAAAAACCGGTGCGGTGAGTTTCCAGCAACCGACTATTTATCCTTTATTTAAGACACGTCCGTTCCAGACTTCCCTGCTGAAATGGAGTGGTAACAATACCGAATACGAAACTTATTTCAAGAACTATTGGGCGACCAAGCTGGGTGCTGAAGATGTATTCAACAGCATCCTGCAAATTGGTGTGAAAGAAGAGCCCCTGACGGCTGCTGGTGCAGGTGCATATAGTGGAGCTGCTGTAGCCGAAGCCACAACTGCTATCACGGCTGCCAAAAAAGGCACAGGTACAGAAGTGGTGCTTTACCAGAAAACATCTATCGGTACCGGAACCGGTGCCACCAACCCCTGGTTGCAGGAATTACCGGATGGTATCACCAAAGCCACCTGGGACAACTATGCATTGATCAGCTTAACCATGGCTAAATCACTGCTTGGACTGAACCTGATCGATGGCAGTGAGAAAGAAAGCAATAACTACGAGTATTTTCCTCAGAAGCCGGTGATCAAGCTGACGGTTGTTGGTGCGAACACCAACAACAAGCCGGTAGATATAGAATTACCTGTACTGGTCATCCCCGGTATGGATGCCAACACCATTGCGGTGGCGGTTGGCTATGGCCGTAGCGTGAACCTGGGTAAAACAGCTGCCGGCGTAGGTAAAAACGTTTATCCATTCTCTTCATATAATGGCTCTACCGTGGTTTATCACAATGCGGTGGTAGCTGCTGATGCCGGACGGAAAGAGAAAATTGCACAAACACAGATTCACAACTCATACGAAGACCGGATAGAAGTAGTCCGCGAAACCACCCTGGCCACTCTGAAGAAATACCCCACCGTGATTCCGGATTACCGCAATCACCTGGAAGAAGACTTCGGTACCAGCAAGGATGGCAAGACCAAGGATTACCGTAAAGAAGCAACCCTTTACCCGATGCACGATCAGCCGGGTATCAAATGGGGTATGAACATCGATATGAATGCCTGTTATGGCTGCGGCTCCTGCGTGGTGGCCTGTCATGCAGAGAACAACGTACCGGTGGTGGGTAAGAGCGAAGTGCTCCGTTACCACGATATGCACTGGCTGCGGATCGACCGTTATTTTGTAAGCGATGAAAAGAACCCTGACCAGCTGAAAGGCGTGGTCTTCCAGCCGATGATGTGTCAGCATTGTGACAACGCTCCTTGTGAGAACGTTTGTCCGGTAGCCGCCACCAACCACAGTGCGGAAGGGGTGAATCAGATGACCTATAACCGTTGTATCGGTACCCGTTATTGCGCCAATAACTGTCCGTTTAAAGTTCGTCGCTTTAACTGGGCGGATTATACCGGAGCCGACAGTTTCGACGATAACCAGGATCAGCAACTGGTAGGTAAACTGGATCCCGCAGTATTCCAGATGAACGACGACCTTACCCGTATGGTGCTGAACCCGGATGTTACGGTTCGCTCACGCGGGGTGATCGAAAAATGTTCCTTCTGCTTCCAGCGCTTACAGGCTGCTAAGTTAGAGGCTAAGAAAGAAGATCGTCCGCTGAAAGACGGCGATGCCAAAACAGCCTGCCAGACCGCCTGCGCCGCCAACGCGATCGTATTCGGAAATGTGCATGATACCAGCAGTGAGATCACTAAAGTGCGGAAAGAAAACCCAAGCCGTAGTTTCTATGTACTGGAGCAACTCCACGTATTGCCGAATGTAAGCTACCTGGCCAAAGTGCGGAATACGGATGAACTGATCGAGCCGGCTCATCATGCGGCACCGGCTGCAGGAAAAACTGAAGGACACGCTCCCGCTGAAACAAAACCAGCAGAAGCACATCATTAATCAGGAAGAAAGTTGACTAACTATATCCTGAACTCAAAAAGGGAAGGACAAACAACCAGAATATGGCATTACTCAGATACGAATCACAGGTAAGAGCACCATTAGTCGATGGCACCAAAGATTATCACCAGGTAACGGAAGATATTTGCCGTCCGGTGGAAGCCAGCCCGTCCAGACTGTGGTGGGTAGGTTTTCTGATCTCCGTGGCGTTACTCATCTTCGGTATCGTCTCCGTTACGATGGAAGTGATGTATGGTACCGGTCAGTGGAACCTGAACAAGACAATCGGTTGGGGATGGGATATCACCAACTTCGTATGGTGGGTGGGTATCGGTCACGCCGGAACCCTGATCTCCGCGATCCTGTTGCTGTTCCGTCAGGGCTGGAGAACGGGGGTAAACCGTGCGGCAGAAGCGATGACCATCTTCGCGGTAATGTGCGCGGGTCAGTTTCCGATCTGGCACATGGGTCGTGTGTGGAACGCCTTCTTCGTGCTTCCTTACCCGAATACCCGTGGTCCTTTGTGGGTGAACTTCAACTCCCCGCTGCTCTGGGACGTATTCGCGATCTCTACGTACTTCACCGTTTCCTTATTATTCTGGTACTCCGGTCTGCTGCCTGACCTGGCCACTTTACGTGACAGGGCTAAAGCAAAATGGAGAAAACATTTTTACGGCGTGGCCGCTTTTGGCTGGACTGGTTCCACCAAGCACTGGCAGCGTCATGAGGCCCTCTCCCTGGTACTGGCCGGTCTGAGTACCCCGCTCGTACTTTCTGTACACACGATTGTATCCTTCGACTTCGCTACCTCTATCGTTCCCGGATGGCATACGACGATCTTCCCGCCCTATTTCGTAGCGGGTGCGATCTTCTCCGGTTTCGCGATGGTACAGACCCTGCTGGTGGTAACCCGTAAGGTGCTGGCCCTCGAGGACTACATTACGATGGAGCATATTGAAGTAATGAATAAGGTAATCGTACTCACCGGTTCGATCGTGGGTATCGCCTACCTCACTGAGTTATTCATGGCCTGGTATTCTGCCGTAAGCTATGAGGAATTCGCCTTCTTTGAAAACCGGTTGAACCTGAACAGTCCTTACGGATGGAGCTACTGGCTGATGATGGGTTGTAACGTACTGTCACCCCAGATCTTCTGGTTCCGGAAAATGAGAAGAAACCTGTTTGTCACTTTCTTCATGTCCATCC
>CAZLRY010000377.1:0-3519 GCA_964561675.1 uncultured Chitinophaga sp. | reverse complement strand
ATCCCAACGGCATTAACGATTGTAAGGGATAAAATGTAAATCGATCAACGTATGCAACTGAAAGGTTTGGTTCGCTTTTTCACTGTGCTGCTTATTGTGTACTCGCTGTACCAGCTCTCTTTTACCTGGTTTGTAAAAAACCATGAAAAGAAAATGACCGCCCGTGCGCAGGAATATGTAAACAAGAATTTTCCTACTGCGTCAGTGAAATTCCCCGGCGACAAAAAAGCGCAGGACGCTTACCAGGAAGAACTGGACAAGATCCGCGAAAAGTATGCGGACAGCCTGATCAAAGCCACGGAGAACACTACTGTGACTTACGGGATCAACGGGGCTATGAGTTATAAAAAAGCCAAAGAGGAAGAGCTGAATCTCGGTCTCGATCTTCAGGGAGGTATGAACGTAACCCTGGAAGTGGAGATGAAAGGTTTGCTGACTTCTTTGTCAAACGGCTCTACTGAACCCAACTTCCTGTCAGCATTAAAAAATGCGGATACCCGGAAAGAAAACAGTGATGCCGACTTCATCAGTCTCTTTATAAAAGAATATCGCTTACTTGAACCGAATAAACCACTGGCATCTTTATTTGCCGGAGGCAGCAATAATGCGATTGACGTAAAATCAAGCGACAAAAAAACGGAAGAGTATATCCGCGATCAGGCCAAGACGGCCTTCAACCTGACTTTTGACCGCTTAAGAACCCGTATCGACCAGTTTGGGGTGGCTCAGCCTTCGATTAATCCGATTCCGAGCCGCGGGCTGATCAATGTGGAACTGCCCGGTATCAAGGACAAGGAAAGGGTGCGCAAGCTTTTACAGAGTACTGCCAATTTGCAGTTCTGGGAAGTCTATACCCTGGAAGATAAGAGTTACGAAACAGGATGGCAACGTACAATCGATGCCTACAACGCAAAATATGCCGGTATAAAAGATACCACAGCGGCAAAAGACTCTGGAGTCAAAAAAACAGATACAAGTGGTAAAAAAATAAAAGATACCACCCAGACGGCCAACATCAATGACGTAGTAGATTCCGGTACGAAAAAATCAGATACCTCAGCAACCGCAGATGTCAATGTAATCAATAAGTTTATCCAGTTTGACCTGCCCCGCCAGGATGAGAAAGGTATTATGCGGTTTCCGGCCTGGATCGGTTATGTAATGATCCGTGATACGGCTGCTTTCCGGAATTACTTAAATGAATTTAAAAGCAATTTCCCCAGCGATGCCGTGTTTGCTTATGGTATACCTGATAAAGATAAAAAAGGAGTGGCCCTGGAATTCGTACCACTCTATGCGCTTAAAACATTTAACCGTACTTCAGCCAAACTGGAAGGGGATGCCATTTCGGATGCCCGCCAGGATTTTGACCAGTATGGTAAAGTAGCGGTGCAGATGAATATGAAACCCGGTGGTGCTGCCATCTGGAAAAAAATGACCGAAGACAATGTCGGTAAGCCACTCGCAATTGTGCTGGATAATGTAGTACAGTCTGCCCCGAATGTAAATAATGTGATTCCCAACGGCGAATCATCCATCTCTGGTAGTTATACCCAACAGGAAGCGGCCGATCTGGCGAATATCCTGAAAATTGGTAAACTCCCGGCTCCTGCCAAGATTGTACATGATGAGCAGGTTGGACCGACCCTCGGTGCCAAAGCCATCAAAGGCGGAACCAATGCATTCCTGATCTCTTTTGTGGTGATCTTCCTCCTGATGCTGGTATATTATAATACCAGTGGATGGGTGGCCAATATCGCCCTGATCCTGAACCTGCTCTTTACCGTAGGTATCCTGGCCGGACTGGGTGCCACGTTAACCGCCCCTGGTATTGCCGGTCTGGTACTGACCATTGGTATGGCGGTGGATACCAACGTAATTATCTATGAGCGTATTAAAGAAGAATTATCCAAAGGCAAGGGCTATATCCCGGCGATTAATGAAGGATATAAACGTTCACTGCCACCCGTACTGGATGCGCACGTAACCACCTTATTAACCGCTTTTATTCTTTTTTACTTCGGACTGGGTCCGGTAAAAGGATTTGCCACCACACAGATCATTGGTATCCTCCTTTCCCTGTTCTGCGGTATCCTGGTGAGCCGTTGGGTGAGTGATATTTTTACCAATAAGAAAAAACACCTTGAATACTTTACCGGTGTTTCCCGCCGCGTATTCAAACATGCGAAATACAAGTTTATTGAATACCGGAAGATCGCTTATATGATTTCCGTGGTAGTACTGATCCTGGGTATTGCCTCCTATTTCAATGGATTTAAATATGGGGTGGAGTTTGACGGCGGACGTAGCTATACCGTCCAGTTCCCGCAGAAAGTAAATGAGGAAGCCGTGCGCCAGGCCCTGGAAAAATCCTTCGAAAAGGAAAACACGATCATCAAAACAATTAATGATAATTCCAAACTGGATATCACCACGTCTTACATGATCAAGAATACCAGTCTGTCGGCTGACTCGGTAGTATCCCAGAAACTGTATGAAGGGCTGAAAAGTTTCCTTCCTGAAGATGTATCTTATGAGAAGTTCGCCACCGAAAAATACATCCAGCAGAGCAAGAAAGTATTACCCACCATCTCGGATGACCTGAAAATGGGTGCGGTGAAAGCCACCATTTTTGCGATGCTGGTGATCTTCCTGTATATCTTCATCCGGTTCCGCGACTGGAGATATTCACTGGGTACAATTGTAGCCCTGCTGCACGACGTATTTGTGACATTGATTGTATTCTCTTTTGCAAAGAATCTCGTGCCTTTCCCGCTGGAGATCGACCAACATTTTATCGCAGCGGTGCTGACGGTTATCGGTTTCTCCATGAACGATACGGTGATCGTATTTGACCGTATTCGTGAAGACAGCCGTATGATGCCAACTGCACCAAGAGGTGAGGTGATCAACCGCGCGATTAACGAGACCCTGAGCCGTACGATCATGACTTCCTTAACGGTATTCCTGACCATCCTGATCCTGTTCCTGGTGGGTGGTGAGGTAACAAAAGGATTCGCCTTTGCGATGCTGATCGGTGTAATCACCGGTACCTACTCTTCTATCTTCGTGGCTGCCCCGATCCTGGTAGACCTCGGTGGTAAAAGACCCCTCGGTAAGGCCGCTGAAAAGCCGAAGCCGGGTGCTGCTGAGAAAAAAGCGTAAGTAACTGCTAAAAATATAAAGAGGCCGTCTTTGCAGACGGCCTCTTTTTTTTGCCTGCGGCAAAAAGGGTTGGCCACTAAATCACACGAAAGGGCACGAAAAAATACAGGCCACGGATATCACGGATCAGCACGGATTAATTTTCCAGCTATAGCAGAGTTGTCTCCCGCAAAGAAAAAAAGGCTGTCTGAAGTTTAAAAAGAATTAAACTTTCGGAAAGTCATAAGAACCGTTGTGGAATCTTTCTTGGCAAGTAATTACCGGTTCTTCCCGTCTTCCCGGCAAACTTTAATCCCGCAGGGATAATCCCTGTTTATCCGTGCGATCCGTGGCCTGCCTTTCTGTATTTGTATT
>CAZLRY010000376.1:0-3549 GCA_964561675.1 uncultured Chitinophaga sp. | reverse complement strand
TTCCGGATGATCCAGGTGGAATCATCCTGGTAAAAGAAACCACGGTCACGGGTGAGCCGGCTGCTGTCCTTTGAATAGTGGTAACGGGATGATTTATAAAATGCCACATGTATTTTCTCCCCGGTTGTGTCATTCTCAATCAGCTTGCCTCTGTATGCACCGTTCTCCAGCAACTGCGCTTCGGTTTCCTCATCTTCTCCATCGGCCGTCTCATCCGACCCGATATCCAGCTTAATTTTTTTATCCTCCGGAAACACAGGTGTCTGTACACTGAAGTACAGCGCCGTGTCTTTCTGCACCGATGCCACTTTATACTGTAAGGGTTTGATGTCAAATGACTGAAAGAATCGCTGGAATTCAGGTTGCTCCTGCTTGCCATGGGCCACCAGTGTATAATAATGAGGGCCCTGAATGAGGTAACGGACATCAAAAAGTCCCCCTTGTTTATCACGGTACCTGGCTTCCAGGGCAGGATATCCTTTATAGTTTGTTTGCTTTCTTTGCAGTGCACTGTCAATAAATTCAGAAGCCATAAAACTCTCTTCCATCAGGGCCAGGTCAAATGTATCCTCCTCTGCAAAGCCATAATTGTGAATATCAGTACGGATCACACGGTATTGAGTGGCAGTGCTCTTATCTTCCGCATCATAAATCCAGCTTCCGTCGTTTCCGGTAAAAGGCAGATGGGGTAACTCCACGGCAAAGCCTCCATAAACCGGAGAAAACTTCTTCCAATTACCAGCGGGCTCTCCGGCCGGTTTATATTCTTTCAGTTGTATACTGCCAAAAAAACGCCGGGCCTCGTCACCCCCTTTCACATAATCACTGTTCCCGCTCATTTTAAAAAACAACACTTCGAAAGGCGTGACAAAAATATGATAACGTTGAAGGTCTCCACGGCGGGTCCTGTTTACAATATCATAGCCTTTGTACCCGTTTTTTAAAACTGGCGTTTTGGAAATAATCTTACCGGGGATGTTCTCATATAAAAGGCTGTCCACTTTTTTCAGCACATCCTCCGTGTTATTATTCCAGAGCCAGGCATTGGTCATTACACGGGTCACCATATAATAACTGCCATTGGCCATATCGGCATATTGCTGCTGATCGAGTGCTCCGTCCTCACCATATTTATAAAACTTGCCGGGAATATCAACTTTATAAAATCCATCTTCCGATTCAGTGGTTTTAAACACTACAGGTACCCTTAGTTTATCCACCAGGTCCTTGGTCTTACTGGCCCGTTCACCCATTTTCACCGGACGGAGTTTATACCCTTTTGCCCGAAGCATTTCAATCACGCCCCGGTCACCAGGCAGGTGGGCTGCTCCCACACCGACAAACAGAATACTCCCGGACTTTATAATTGAATCAATGGATTCAGCCTGGATTTCATTCCGCCGGTAAAGAAATTTTTCATCAAACGCCGCAGAAACACTATTATATGTATTTATAGAATCCAACAGGTCCAGATCGCCTTTACGATATGCTTCCTGGAGTTTATCCGCAGAATAGGCCTCATCCATATCCCCGTAACTCCGTTCTTTCCGGTTTTTTTCCTTCGCCGCATCTTTATAAGCTTCCATCATCAGCCGCATACTTTCCCCATAATCTTCCACCCCGGCCACATTCTTGCCCCATTTTTTGCCACATTGGTAGATATACATATCCAGGTAGGTATCCTCTTCAAAATCGGCCGACTCATTTCCATAAGACCGGTATAGCAGGTTATTGATGGCCGATGGATTACTGAACATGGATCGTTCGAGCTTACCATCATACTTGAAAAATTTAAGCGTCTTTATGTTCAGGTAATCCGACGGGCCGGAGACGGAGCCTTCCCACCTGTTATAACCACCCCGCATTACCCCTTCTAGATCATACTTATTCATATCCTCCTGCCAGGTTTCAGGATTGGTCTCCAGTGCCACCACTTGTGCACTTTTAACAGCGAGGTAAAAAGAATCCGGCAGGTTGAATGCCATCTTGCTGCTGACATGCATGGTACCAATCAGGTAAGAAGGTTTTTTAGTGCCGTTACCAGTGATTTCCCACAAAAGACTGGGGTATTTCTTTTCTTTTTTAACAGTTTGTGCCTGAATAATAAGCACAGAAAATGCACAAAGGAGGAGTAAGGTTAGTCGCTTCATAATGGGGTATTCCGGTTCTACCGGGGCTTTTTTATGATTAACAAATGTAAGATGCCGAAATCCAATAAAAGCATAAAATGATCAGAATGAATAAGCTAACCTGCAAGAATCACGGATGCCCGGATCCGGAGCCCGGATTGAGATAAATGCCGGAATTTGCGCAAAAAACCGTAATTTTGCCCGCCGCCAAAGGAGCATATCCGGCGGTATTGAACAGTCGCTTTGACCAGACCCGGCGCCGTAAGGCCGGTAAGGAACAGCACCGGCATATCGTCAGGTTTGCGTCATGAGACTATCGTACTAAACCCAAACACTCATGAAGCTTTCACAATTCCGATTCGACCTTCCCTTAAACCTGATTGCACAAACCCCCACCAAACGACGTGAAGATTCCCGTATGATGGTGGTCCATCGTCATACAGGAGAAATTGAAAACAAGTATTTCCGCGACATCATGGACTATTTTGATGACAAGGATTGCTTTGTGGTAAACAATACCAAAGTGTTCCCCGCCCGGATGTATGGCCGTAAAGAAAAAACAGGCGCCAAGATCGAGGTGTTCCTGCTCCGTGAATTAAACAAGCCCAACCGTTTGTGGGACGTGATCGTTGATCCCGCAAGAAAGATTCGTGTAGGCAACAAACTCTATTTCGGTGACCAGGAAGACCTGGTGGCAGAAGTTATTGATAATACTACCAGCCGTGGACGTACCATCCGCTTCCTCTGGGAAGGTTCAGAAGAGGATTTCCGCGCTCAACTGGAGAAACTGGGTGAAACACCACTTCCCAAATACATCAAACGTAAACCCGACGAAGAAGATAAAGAGCGTTACCAGACGGTTTATGCCAAGCATGAAGGGGCTGTCGCGGCTCCAACGGCCGGACTGCATTTCAGCCGTGAGCTGATCAAGCGTCTCGAAATTAAAGGTATCCGCTTTGCCGAAGTAACCCTCCATACCGGACTGGGAACCTTCCGCCCGATTGAAGTGGAAGACCTCAGCAAACATAAAATGGATGCGGAATATTATAATATTGATGAGACTGCCTGTAAAGTGGTTAACCGTGCTAAAGAATATGGACATCGCGTATGTTCGGTAGGTACCACCACCATGCGTGCCCTGGAATCATCTTTCACTGCTCAGAAGTTGTTGAAACCTTCTGAGGGCTGGACCAATATGTTCATCCATCCGCCTTATGATTTCAGCATCGCAGATTCGCTGGTAACCAATTTCCACCTGCCCAAGACCAGCCTGCTAATCATGACCTGTGCCTTTGCCGGTTATGAACTCGCCATGGAGGCCTATAAAAAAGCGATCAAGGATAAGTACCGTTTCTTCAGCTATGGAGATGCGTTGCTGATCATTTAAGCAAATACCAACTGTTTTTCGCGAGCCGCCTGT
>CAZLRY010000375.1:1398-3551 GCA_964561675.1 uncultured Chitinophaga sp. | reverse complement strand
CCATAATCCGCTTTGGGTGGAGCATTTGCTGAATGAAACGGGGGGGGTGGAGGTTGAAGGTTCGAGGTTGGAGGTTGGAGGTTCGAGGTTGGAGGTTGGAGAGGTTGAAAGGTTGACTGGTTTACATGTTGACAGGGTTGAGGAGGTCGTTGAAATGGTTAAAGAGGTTGAAAAGGAAATTGTAACAGATGAAGTAAAGATTGAGACAGAAGATAATATGAACAGTTTTGAGACAACGGTTGTGGATGATGTAAGGGTTGAAGAGCCGGTGATTCCGGTGCCGGTACCGGTCGAAGCGGTGAATCCGGCGAATGACCTGGTTTTTGAGCCCTATCATACGGTAGATTATTTTGCTTCACAAGGAATCCGGATTAGAGAGGAAGAACGGCCTACCGATCAGTTCGGGAAGCAACTGAAGAGTTTTACCGATTGGCTGAAAACACTTAAACGACTGCCAGCCACTGAATTAACTAAAGATATCACCCCTCAGTCTGAAAATAAAGTGGAGCAACTCGCCGGACAGTCTATAACCGACCGTGAAGTGCTGACCGAAGCCATGGCTGAGGTATGGGAAAAGCAGGGAAATACATTAAAAGCCACAGAGATATATCGCAAATTAAGTTTGCTCGAACCCACTAAAAGTGCTTATTTTGCAGCGAAAATCGAAGGATTAAAGAAAAAAAACTGATATGACGACTTTATTTGTGATTCTTATTATTGTGGTTTCTGCAGTGCTTGGACTGATTGTGCTGGTACAGAATCCCAAAGGTGGTGGTTTAGCGGGTAATGTGGCCGGTTTCAGCAACCAGTTAATGGGAGTGAAACAAACGACCGATGTACTGGAAAAAGGCACCTGGATTTTTGGAGGACTGATTGCCCTGCTTTGCGTACTTTCTGTCTTCTTTATTTCAGATACGACTTCATCAAATCCGGCAAACAGCGGAGTTGATCCGACTAAAGTAGTGGTACCGGCCCAGCAACAGGCACAACCTGGCAGCGGACTGCAAACTACTCCAGCCCCGGCACCAGTAACGCCGGCTAAATAAGAACTAACGAACTATTTATACAAAACCCGGTCTGCTTTTAAAAAGGACCGGGTTTTTTTATTTAAATTGATCTCACTATGAAAAAGAAGATCATACTGGTCGGCCTGTTGATACTGCTGATCATCGCCGGTTTTATTGGTTATAAAGTAGCTGGACCGGCCGTATCTGACCAGAACGGAAAATACCTGTATATCCGGTCGGGCGATGGTATGAAAGAACTCCTCGCAAAACTGGATTCCGGCCAGGTAATCAACAGTAAAGCGTGGTTTTCACGTGTGGCAGGCTGGCTGAAATTTAAAACAGTAAAACCCGGACGATATGAACTTAAGAAAGGCATGAGTCTTTATGCATTTGTACGAAAACTCAGAGCCGGCGATCAGTCATTGGTAAAAATGGTGATTGTCAAAGAAAGAACCCGCGAAGCATTTGCCGGTAAAATGGGCCGCAAATTCGATACAGAATGTGACTCCCTGACCATGATCCGTTTTATTAACAGCAACGATTCGCTCAATGCCTTCGGACTTGACACGAGTACCTTTCTGTCCGTTATGCTTCCTTATACGTATGAAATAAAATGGAACAGTTCGCCGGCCAGGATCATTGAACAGTTTCAGGTTGCCTATAAAAAATTCTGGACGCCTGAACGAACCGACAAAGCAGCCCGGTTGAATCTAACGCCTTTGCAGGCAACCATCCTGGCTTCGATTGTAGAGGAAGAAACAACACGGAAAGCGGATAAATTGAATATCGCCAGTACTTACCTGAACCGGTTAAAGATTAATATGAAACTGCAGGCCTGTCCAACCGCGAAGTTTGTTAGCCGCAATTTTCAGCTCGACCGGATCACCGAAAAACAAACCAGCCTGGTTTCCCCGTTTAATACCTATCTCAATACCGGTTTGCCCCCGGGTCCGATCTGTACCCCATCCCTTGAATCTGTGGAAGCTGTGCTGGATGCGCCATCCTCCACTTATCTTTACTTTGTAGCCAGTTATACATTTGACGGCAGCACGATCTTTACCAGTAATTATGATGATCACATGAAGTATGCCCGTATGTTCCAGGCCGAACAACGAAGAAGAGCGGATTCAGTTAAAAAAGCGCGGA
>CAZLRY010000375.1:0-1298 GCA_964561675.1 uncultured Chitinophaga sp. | reverse complement strand
CTGTTTACATTAATCCCGTTTATACCTATCAGTGATGAATTTCAGCAGGAAATGTTCAGCCTGATCCGCGACGTGATACCGGGCGAAAAAGACAATGCAGTGGTGATCCATTTCCTGGAGGATTTTATAAATAACCCCAGGAATGGATTATTATCCATTGGTTTTGTTTTGTCCCTGTTTTTTTCTTCTAATGCCATGATGGGCATCATGCGTTCCTTTGATAAGAACTATATCGGTTTCAAAAAACGAAAGGGATTACAAACCCGACTGGTAGCTATCAAGATCACGCTCATTCTTTATGTATTTGTTTTTGCCTCCGTACTGTTACTGGTAGCCCGTGTAGCCGTTTTAAAATGGCTGGGCATCACTGACGAGACCGTATTGGCCGTGATCAATAACCTGCGGCTGCTGGTAGTGGTGTTGCTGTTCTTTGCCTCCATCTCGATTATTTACCGCTACGCCCCTTCGGTACATAAAAAGTGGAAGCTGATCAACCCGGGCTCCATACTGGCCAGTGTCCTGATGTTGCTGATGACTTTTGCTTTTTCCTGGTGGGTGACCAATTTCGGCAACTATAACCAACTCTATGGTTCCATTAGTACCATCCTGATTATCATGGCCCTTATATTTATCAACTCCCTTGTACTATTGATCGGTTTCGAACTGAATGTGAGTATTTCCTCACTCCGGAAAATTGCGGATGAACGGAAAGAAAACGGGACCGCGGAAGAAGGGATTTCTGCCTGATTGCCGAACTTTATATGCTAAACCATTGAAACATGAAAAAAATCCTGTTTGCCGCCTTCCCGGCTATCCTGCTTTTTTCCGGATGGTTGATTACCGCAGACCCGCTTCCGATCGGTGCCGCCCTGCCCCACCCTGAAGTAAGAATGAAAGATATCAGTGGTACCGAAGTTTCTTTCAACGATGCGAAGAAAAAGAACGGATTACTGGTGATGTTTTCCTGTAACACCTGTCCCTACGTGATCAGGAACCAGTCGCGTACCAATGAAGCCTGCGCCTTTGCCTCCGCCAATGAGATCGGTGTGGTATTATTAAACTCCAATGAAGGCCAGCGGGACGGCGATGATTCATTTGATGAAATGAAAGCCTATGCCGCCGGACAGTCCTATAACTGGTATTACCTGGTCGACAAAAACTCGGCCATGGCAGATGCTTTTGGCGCCAACCGGACCCCGGAATGTTTCCTGTTTGACAAAGAAGGAAAACTGGTTTACCACGGGGCCATTGATGACAGTCCTTCAGATGCTGCAGCCGTGAGCCGCAACCACCTGATA
>CAZLRY010000374.1:0-3611 GCA_964561675.1 uncultured Chitinophaga sp. | reverse complement strand
AACTGTCACTATATGCCCATTTATCTCTACGAATTACAGACCAATAAACTCTTAGTACAAAATCCTTTTTATAAATAATAACAACCAGAAGTATGAAAAGAAACGTATTCATATTATCGGGCCTGCTGATGTTTATGGCCGCCCTGTTTGCACTGCAGTCGTGCAAAAAGACGGAGATCGTGGAGTCCACCACGAACGATGTAAACATTGTCGGTTACCTGGATAAACGGGCGGATTCATTTTCGCTGTTCAGGCAGATCCTGGACAGAACGGAAACCTCCGCATTCCTGAATGCTTACGGCGCCTATACCTGTTTTGCACCCACCAACAGTGCGGTGACAAAATACCTGGCCAAGCTGAATGTGACGACGGTGGAAGCAGCCGATCTGAACACGTTGAAGGATATGGTCCGCCTGCACCTGCTGGAGGATACCGTCTTTACAGGTTCATTTACTGATGGTAAATTACCGGTCATCACGATGTTTGGACAGTTCCTGGTTACTTCCGTTGTCAATAAATCCGGGGTCTCCAGTTATGTGGTCAACCGGCAGGCTACCATTTCCGAGTCCAATATCCGGACTGGTAATGGAATCATTCATATTGTTGATGAAGTCATGTTGCCGGCAACAAAGACAATCGCTGAACAACTGGCCGCCAAATCAGAGTATTCCATTTTCGTACAAGCCTTACAGGAAACCGGTTTCTATACCCGGTTGAATACCGTGGATGCCAACCTCAACAACCGTTGGAAAACGGTAATTGCAGAAAGTAACCAGGCCCTGGCTGATAGTGGTATCGCTACCTATGCCCAGTTAAAGGCCCGGTATTCACAAACCGGAAACCCGGCCCTGGCCAATGACAGTCTGAATATGTATGTGGCTTACCACGTAACCGAAGGACTGAAATTTCTTGGAGATATTATCGGGGTGGCCACTCACGAAACCTGGTTGCCCCAGGAAGTGATCAGTATCAAACTGATTGATCAGCAGGTGGTGGTGAATGAAGATGAGTTCAATGGGGTGCTGGAACCGGGAATCAGGCTGGAAAGAACGAAGAGTGATATTGCAGCCACCAACGGGGTCTGGCATGATGCGAAGGCTCACTATATGGTGAAGTACCGCAAACCTACCGCACTCTACTGGGATGTGTCTTCATTCAGTGAAATCATGAAATTGCCTGCCTATTATAAAAGGGCTAATTACAACTTTGCAAGACCTACAGAAGCGGACAATCCAATCAAAGACCATTACTGGGGTTGGGGCCCACTGGCAGGTACCAATACGCTGTCATACATTTATTCCTCTGCCAGTTCCATTACAAACTATGCTTATAATAACGATATAAACATGCTTCCGATGGGCTTACCCAACAGGCCGGTATGGTGGGAAATGAAAACACCGCCGATCATCAAGGGGCGCTATAAAGTATGGATCACCTACAGACAACAAAAGCAATCAAGCAGTTCCAATATGCTTTGCCAGGTGGAAGTGAACGGCACCCTGATGCAGCGGACCATGAATTTTACAGAAACAAGACCAGCGGGAACGGATGCTGAACTGGAAGCGATTGGCTGGAAAAGGTATACTGAAAACACCTCCAATCTCTGGGCAGCAAGGCAGGTAGGTGTCATTGATTTTACCACGACCAAACAACAAACCGTCCGGATCACACCGTTGGTAGGTACCCAGAACAATAATAACCTGGATATGATCCATTTCATCCCTGTGGATGAAAATCAGATCCTGCCAAGGTTCAAACCCGACGGGACTAAGATTTTCTTTTAATGAGCAACGGGCGAACAGAATTGGTTCACCCATGAAGTACAATTTTGAAACGACTATGCCTGGGGCATAAATAAATAATAGACACATGAAAAGCAGGATTTGGATGATCGCCTGTGCGCTGATGACAGCCGGAATCTTTGGTAGCGGGTGTAAAAAAACAATAGATGACCAGACCGCTGTGACTGATCCGTCATTAACGAAGAACCTGATGGCGCTGATCAGTGAAAAAGCCGATCTGAGCACGTTTGCCGGATACCTCAAACAAACAGGGTATGATGCGGTGATTGCTTCGTCAAGAACCTATACCGTGTTTGCACCCGGTAATGCCGAACTGGCAACCCTGGATGCGGCGATCAAGAATGATCCGGTAAAACTGAAACTGTTTATCGGGAATCATATTGCCACCCAGGTGTACAGCACAAAAGACGTGACAAGTACGACCCGGATCTTAATGGCCAATGGAAAATACCTTTCCATGAAAGGTACCGCGATTGGTTCCGCTGTGATAACTACTACCGATCAGTATGCAGCCAACGGATTACTGCAGCAGGTCAACAAAATGCTGCCCGCCCTCGATAACTGCTGGGATTTTGTAGCCGGCAGCCAGTCACCCGCCAAACAAAAAGCATTCATGCTTTCCCTGTTCCGGAATGTATTCGACGCCACCAACGCCGTAGTGATCGGGGTAAATCCGGTAACAGGTGATCCGGTATACCAGGCAGGTACAGATTCCATCTTCACCAATCTTTTCTGGAATAAAGTACATGATCTGCGTGACGAGAAAAAACAGTTTACCCTGTTTATGCTGGAAGATGCAGCCTGGGATGCCGAACAGGCCCGCTTTGCACCTTATTATGTGACCAACACCGCCGATAGCAATAAACTGGTTACCGGCTGGAATGTTTTACGTGATTTTGCCGTGGACACGTTGTATGAGCCAGGCAGTATTCCGGATACCATCCTGTCAAAATCAGGCACAAAACTGCCGGTAGAACGCAGCGCCATTGTCAATACCATCCGCACCAGCAACGGTATTGTATACATCATGAGCCGGATCAATATACAACCGGCTTCAAAACTTAAAACGATCCTGATCCAAGGGGAGAATTACAACGGAACCAGCCATGACCGCCGGGGTAATACCTACTTCCGTGACCGGTACAATCCTGTAACCGGAATGGATTACAAAGATGTGAACGTTTTCAACCATGGGGTAGCCCTCTTTAATATCCGCTACCAGGTGGAGGAAGTCCCTTCCATAAAGTATAAAGCCTATTGGGTAGCGGTTAATGATTTCCAGACCGCTTCATTTAACCAACGGCTGGCACCGGGCATAGCAACGGCCACTACGTTGCCCTATATAGCAGTACCGGCTAACAACTTTAATGAAGTATACCTGGGAGAATTCACCATGGCCCAGTATCAGGCGATCTACAATTTTTATCTCGTGGCGGCCAACTCCACCACGGCAGCGGTGAACCCGCTGGTCTGTGATTATATAAAACTGGTGCCTAGTTTATAAACTGATTGATTCAAGAAAATTTACATAGACATGTATTCAACAATTACAAGCGGATTCAGAAAAGCCTTAGGTTTAGTGGTATTACTGGCTGCTATACAGGACACGACCGCTCAGCAACAGGCGCCAACGAAAGATACAGTGGCCGTTGTAAAGACCCAGGTAACCGGCACCATCCGTGATGCGGCTACCGGTAAGGGAATTACCGGAGCCAGGATCAGTCTTCCGAATGTATCCGCCTCCATCACCGATGCCAATGGTTCATTTAAACTGAATGTGCCAACTTATTATGAGGATATCCTTGTATC
>CAZLRY010000373.1:0-3612 GCA_964561675.1 uncultured Chitinophaga sp. | reverse complement strand
CCCCGGTTGACCTGATCAATGCAAGGACCTTGTCTTCTGTGATCAACTCCTTCTTCGGAACCTCACAGCTGTCCCAGTTCCTCGATCAGACCAACCCGCTATCTGAGATCACCCACAAACGGCGTATCTCCGCACTCGGGCCCGGTGGTCTGAGCCGGGAGCGTGCCGGTTTCGAGGTGCGTGACGTACACTACTCACACTATGGACGTCTTTGTACCATTGAGACCCCGGAAGGGCCAAACATCGGTCTGATCTCGACACTTTGCGTACACGCCAAGATCAATGATATGGGCTTTATCGAAACACCTTACCGTAAGGTGAATGAAGGTAAAGTGAATATGAAAGAACTGAATTTCCTGAGTGCTGAGGAAGAAGACCTGGCGAAAATTGCCCAGGCGAATACCCAGTTGGACGAGAAAGGAAACTTCAAGGATGAACGAATTCAGAGCCGGGAGACCGGTGATTTTCCGATCCTTGATAAAAACGAAGTGGAGTATATGGACGTAGCCCCCAACCAGATTGTGGGGCTGAGTGCATCACTGATTCCGTTCCTTGAACATGATGATGCCAACCGTGCACTGATGGGATCAAACATGCAACGTCAGGCAGTACCCCTGCTTCGTCCGGATGTACCGATTGTTGGTACAGGACTGGAAGGTAAAGCGGCCCGTGATGCAAGGATCCAGATCCACTCTGACGGAGAGGGAGTGGTTGAGTTTGTAGATGCTAACGAAATTCATGTTCGTTATGACAGGGATGCAGCCGAGAAACTGGTGAGCTTTGAAGATGACCTGCGCATCTACCGGCTGACCAAATTTATCAAAACCAACCAGGAAACCTGTATCAATCTTTGTCCTGCCGTGAAGAAAGGACAGAAGGTTAAGAAAGGCGACTTCCTGACTGAAGGATATGCCACTCAGAATGGAGAACTGGCACTTGGTAAAAACCTGAAAGTGGCCTTCATGCCCTGGAAAGGTTACAACTTCGAGGATGCGATTGTGATCAGCGAAAGAGTGGTGAAAGAAGATATGTTTACGTCCGTTCACATTTCCGAATATGAACTGGAAGTACGTGATACCAAACTCGGCGAAGAAGAACTGACGCCGGATATTCCCAATGTTTCAGAAGAAGCCACCAAGGATCTTGATGAAAATGGTATTATCCGTATTGGTGCCCAGGTAAAAGAAGGAGATATCCTGATCGGTAAAATCACTCCGAAAGGTGAAAGTGATCCGACTCCGGAAGAGAAGTTGCTTCGTGCCATCTTCGGTGATAAAGCCGGTGATGCGAAGGATGCTTCCCTGAAAGCACCGAATGGTGTGGAAGGGGTGGTGATCGGTAAGAAATTATTCCAGCGCGCCAAGAAAGATAAGAATGCCAAAGTACGTGAGAAAGCGGCTATTGAGAAGCTCGAAAAAATCCACGAGAAGAATGAAACAGACCTGATGGAGGTCCTGCTGGAAAAACTGTCCACTCTGCTGAAAGATCATGTATCGGCCAGTGTGAGCAATAACTTCGGCGAAGTACAGATCGGTAAAGGCGCCAAGTTCACGGAGAAAAACCTGCGCGGACTGGATTATGCAAATATCAATCCGCTGGGCTGGACCGGTGATAAGAAAGTGGATGATCAGATCAATATTCTGCTTCACAACTACAATATCAAGTTTAACGAAGAACTGGGACGTTACAAGCGTGAGAAGTTCAACATCAGTATCGGTGACGAATTACCTGCCGGTGTACTGAAACTCGCGAAAGTATACCTCGCGGTGAAACGTAAACTGAAAGTGGGTGATAAGATGGCGGGCCGTCACGGTAACAAAGGGATCGTGGCCAAAATTGTTCGTCACGAAGACATGCCGTTCCTGGAAGATGGAACACCGGTGGATGTGGTACTGAACCCGCTGGGGGTACCAAGCCGTATGAACCTCGGACAGATCTATGAAACGATCCTTGGCTGGACCGGTGAGAAACTGGGACTGAAATTTGCCACGCCGATCTTTGATGGTGCTTCCGTGGATGAGATCGCTTCATACTGTAAGGATGCCAATATCCCTATGTATGGTCACACCTATCTGTATGATGGAGAGACCGGAGAGCGTTTCCACCAGAAAGCAACCGTGGGTATCATCTATGTGATCAAACTTCACCACATGGTGGATGATAAGATGCACGCCCGTTCAATCGGACCATACAGTCTTATTACCCAGCAGCCGCTCGGTGGTAAAGCCCAGTTTGGTGGTCAGCGTTTCGGGGAAATGGAGGTGTGGGCCCTCGAAGCCTACGGAGCTTCCAATATTCTCCAGGAACTGCTTACGATCAAATCGGATGATATCATCGGACGTGCGAAGACCTATGAGTCGATCGTAAAAGGAGAGAACGTACCGAGAGCCGGTGTGCCTGAGTCCTTCAATGTACTCGTGCATGAATTGAGAGGTCTGGGTCTGGATCTCAAATTTGAATAAGTAAAAAATCAAAAATAAAAATTAAAAATCCTGCTGTACGATTCAATCCTTTTTATCAGGCAGGTTCGGATAAAGGATTTTTACTTTTGACTTTTTCATTTTGAATTAACTAATAAGGGTCTAACAACTATAAAGTAAATTATGGCTATCAGAAAAGAAAATCGTCCCAAAGCGGCTTTTTCAAAAATCACCATCGGTCTGGCATCTCCGGATACCATTCTCGAAAGAAGCTATGGTGAAATCTTAAAGCCCGAAACGATCAACTACCGTACTTACAAACCGGAAAGAGATGGTTTGTTCTGCGAAAGAATCTTCGGTCCCGTAAAGGATTATGAATGTGCCTGCGGTAAGTACAAGCGTATCCGTTATAAAGGCATTGTCTGCGACCGTTGCGGTGTGGAAGTAACCGAGAAGAAAGTACGCCGCGAAAGAATGGGGCATATCAAACTGGTAGTACCTGTAGTGCATATCTGGTATTTCAAATCACTCCCGAATAAGATCGGTTACCTGCTGGGTGTAAGTTCCAAGAAACTCGAGACGATCGTTTACTACGAGCGTTTTGTGGTCATTCAGCCGGGTATCCGTACGGATAAGGGCCAGAATATGGGTGACCTGCTGACAGAAGAGGAATACCTGGATATCCTGGATACATTACCGAAGGATAACCAATACCTCCCGGATGATGATCCCAATAAGTTCATCGCCAAGATGGGTGCGGAAGCCGTGCATGATATGCTCGCCCGTATCGATCTTGATCAGTTATCATTTGACCTGCGGAATGCCGCGGCTACTGAAACTTCTCAGCAACGTAAGGCCGATGCGCTGAAACGGCTGAGTGTGGTGGAAGCCTTCCGTGATGCCAATACAAGAATTAATAACCGTCCGGAGTGGATGGTGATGCAATATATCCCGGTGATTCCTCCGGAACTGCGTCCCCTCGTTCCTCTGGATGGTGGCCGTTTTGCCTCCTCTGACCTGAATGACCTGTATCGCCGGGTAATTATCCGGAATAACCGTCTGAAAAGGTTATTGGAAATTAAAGCCCCTGAAGTGATCCTGCGTAACGAAAAACGTATGCTCCAGGAAGCGGTGGACTCACTGTTTGATAACAGCCGTAAGTCCAATGCCGTTAAAGCAGAAGGCGGACGTG
>CAZLRY010000372.1:0-3612 GCA_964561675.1 uncultured Chitinophaga sp. | reverse complement strand
TCAGCCGGGTGCCGGTTACTCCACCTACGGTTTTGGTATCAAACAATTGTTTAAACCCTTTCAGGGCCTCCTGGTTACTGATGACAGCAGAGTCAATTACTGTATTGTGTGCGGAATCCGCTTTAGGTTCCTGGGCATTAACCGTACTGACCGACAGGCAAAAGACAAAAATTACTGATATGTAAGGATGTAAACGCAAAAAAGAATGTTCAGGTTTTTTGATCTTCCCTTTTCAGGATAGCAGTTCTTTTGAAAACCGGAGTAAAGATACCTCATCAAACCGGTTTGCCATAAGCTGGAGACCAAAAGGCATGCCATTGGAATGGGTAAAAAGTGGCAGGGAAATAGCCGGACAACCAACCAGATTAGCCATGACTGTATAGATATCAGCGAGATACATCGCTATCGGGTCTTCCATTTTCTCCCCGGTTTTGAAGGCGGTAACGGGGGATGTGGGCATGATAATAAAATCATAAGATTTGAACAACTCTTCCATCTTAAGGCAAAGCAGCTGCCTGACCTGCTGGGCACGGGTAAAATAAGCATCATAATAGCCGGCACTGAGAACAAACGTCCCCAACATGATCCGGCGTTTTACCTCTTTGCCAAATCCTTCCGAACGGGTAAGTTTATAAAAATCGGTGAGATCGGCCTCTTTTTCTGCGGTCCGATGCCCGAATCTGACTCCGTCATAGCGTGACAGGTTGGACGAAGCTTCAGCTGTGGTGAGTACGTAATAAGCGGGTACTATAAAATCAAGCAGGTCAAATTTTTCGGCGGTTACAACGTGACCTGCAGTTGCAATCTTTTTTAGTTCTTGTTCAATGCCTGTCGCAATTTCAGGATCTAAGCTGGGGTGATGGAGGGCTTCCTCAAACCAGGCAATCCGGAATTTTTTAGCAGGGGCTAATTCTTTGCTATAGGCAGGTACGGGTAAATGGGATACCGTGCTGTCGAATGCATCAGCCCCGGCCATGATTTCCAGTAAAAGTGCCACATCCGGAACAGTTGTTCCAAAAATGCCAATCTGGTCAAATGAAGAGGCATAAGCAATCAGTCCGTAGCGGGAGATGCGGCCATAGGTCGGTTTAAGTCCGATTATGCCACAGAAATCGGCGGGTTGGCGAACACTTCCCCCCGTGTCACTGCCCAGGGAAACCATACAGAGACCGGCCTGAACAGCTACGGCCGAACCACCGGAGGAACCGCCGGGTACCCGGCTTTCATCTTTTGCGTTCAGTACTTTGCCATAGACCGAATTTTCATTGGTGGAGCCCATGGCAAATTCATCGCAGTTGAGGTTGCCAATGATAATGGCCTCTTCCTGTAAGAGCCGCTCAATGGCGGTGGCCGAATAAACAGAAGTAAATCCGTTGAGTATACCTGAAGCAGCTGTCAGGGTATGATCTTTATAACAGATGACATCTTTAATGCCGATCACCACCCCATGCAACCGGCCCATTGGCTGACCAGCAGCCCGTTGCTGATCCAGTAACCGGGCTTTCGCCAGGGCTTCTTCCGCATATACTTCAATAAATGCGTTTAAATGCCGGGCCGATTCAATCTGAAGAAGGTAATGTTCAACAGCTTGTACGCATGTCACCGCTGCTTCCTGCAATCGGGCATGATACTGCTCAATGGAAGAGTATTCAAACAAAAGCAACTGCTTTATGGGAATTAAAATAGGTAGCCGTAAATTACTCTTTTACAGAGTTCTTTACGTCAGTGGCGCTTTCTTCAATTTCCCTTTTCACATTGCTCTTGGCATCATTGAATTCACGAACGCCTTTGCCTAAACCGCGCATCAGTTCAGGAATTTTACGTCCTCCGAACAACAGGAGTACGATCACCAGGATGATGATGATTTCGTTGGTGCCCAGCATACCCAGTAATGTAGGTTGTATCATAATCTGACTTAATTAGGATTCAAAGATAGTAACTACTTAAAAAAACAGGAATAATAATTGAAGAAAAGCGGCCTGTCCATAAAAAAGCCCCGATTAATTCAGGGCTTTCTGTAAATATCTTGTTGATTTTACTATGCTTTAGGAGCTTGAAGGGCAACCGCCATTCTCTTTTCACGAATCCGTGCACTTTTACCGCTACGTGTACGCTGGTAGAACAGTTTGGCGCGACGAACGTGACCGGTCTTGTTGATCTCGATTGATTCGATATTGGGGGAATAGAAAGGGAATACCCGTTCAACACCCACCCCATCAGAGATTTTACGTACAGTAAAGCTGGCTGTATGACCAGTTCCCTGTTTTTTGATCACATCGCCTTTGAAAGACTGGATCCTTTCTTTATTTCCCTCAATGATCTTGTAGTTAACGGTGATATTATCTCCGGCCTTAAAAGCGGGAAACTCTTTCTTACCAGACAACTGCTCATGTACATATGCGATAGCGTTCATAATCCTGATTTTTAGGGAGGGCAAAGGTAAGAGGATGCGAGGGAAATACCAAATAACCGGGGATTATCTGCGAAAAATTACAAGAAACAAGATGCCAAGATCCAAATAAGCACCAAATTTCAATAATCAAACCTGCTAAGGTCATTTCCCTTCAAACGCTCAACCTGTTAATTTTCAAATATTTATCTGGCAACATTGACGGCTCTTTTTTCCCGGATCACGGTCACCTTGATCTGGCCGGGGAAGGTCATTTCCGTCTGGATTTTCTGGGCAATTTCAAAAGAAAGCCGGTCAGAATCCTGGTCGGTTACTTTATCCGCTTCCACAATTACCCGCAGTTCACGACCGGCCTGAATAGCGTAAGCTTTTTCAACGCCAGTATATGCCATGGCCAGGTTCTCCAGGTCCTTGATCCGCTGGATATACTGCTGCATAATCTCCCGGCGGGCACCTGGTCGGGCGCCACTGATGGCGTCACAGGCCTGGATAATGGGCGAGATCACATATTGCATTTCCATCTCATCGTGGTGGGCACCAATAGCATTCACCACCGCCGGATTTTCTCCATACTTTTCGGCAAGTTTGGCACCCAGCAGTGCATGGCTCAGTTCACTTTCCTCATCGGGTACTTTTCCAATATCATGGAGCAGACCGGCTCTCTTGGCCAGCTTAGGATTCAGTCCCAGTTCAGCCGCCATTGTTGCGCAAAGATTCGCCGTTTCCCGGCTGTGCATGAGCAGGTTCTGCCCGTAAGAAGAACGGAAACGCATCCGTCCTACCATCCGTACAAGTTCTTTATGCAGTCCATGAATTCCGAGCTCGATCACGGTTCTTTCCCCGATTTCCATGACCTGCTCTTCAATTTGTTTTTTTGTTTTTTCCACGACTTCCTCAATACGGGCCGGGTGGATACGTCCATCGGCCACCAGGCGTTGTAAGCTCAGGCGGGCGATCTCACGACGAAGCGGATCAAAGCTGGATAAAAGAATCGCTTCGGGGGTATCGTCTACAATCAGGTCTACTCCGGTAGCCGCTTCAATCGCACGGATATTCCGTCCTTCACGACCGATGATCTGTCCTTTGATCTCATCACTTTCCAGGTTGAATACCGTAATAGAGTTTTCAATGGCTTGTTCAGCAGCGGTCCGCTGGATGGTCTGTATGATGATTTTCCTTGCTTCTTTATTCGCTTTTTGTTT
>CAZLRY010000371.1:0-3618 GCA_964561675.1 uncultured Chitinophaga sp. | reverse complement strand
TGCACGGCTGCAGCCGAAACCGAAGTGAGCGAAGACCTGACTGCACCGGAAGTCAACAAAGGTAAACTGAATTTCAGCACCGGTTTCCTGGTTCATTTATATAGGCGTTCCGGTGGCTATTTCAACTGGGGTGCTGTAACAGGTATTACGATCAATGATGATGATTTCAAAATGTTACTCGGCGGGTCTGCCATGTTCAGGATGGGCAATGGACGACTTTCCTTTGTAGCTGGGGCTGCTGTTGGAAAACAAAATCAGCTGGATGCCAATCAGCAGCAGTATAATATCAAATCATCTGATCTGCCTGCAAACAAGATCTATATTCAGAATGATGTGAACAACCAGCTGCCGCGGTTTTTTGCAGAAACGAATATTCAAACCTACGATAAACTTAAGCTCAGCTGGTTTGCCGGTATCACTTACAATTTTGCGGGCCTGACTCTGGGTAAATAAAACAAGACATAAAATAATTTATCAATAAAACTCAAAACCATGTCAAGAAATATCATTACTAAAAACCCGATCGGGACCCTGCTTAACCAGCCTGGCGCTCAAACGGATGAGTACGTTTCTAAAATTATCAAACTGATCCCGGCCGAGATTGTAAGTGTTTACCTGGCGGTATTCAATATTGCCGATAGTAACCGGCAGCAAACCAATGGAAATAACGGACTGCAATGGATGGTGTTTGTGCTGATACTTATCATTACCCCTTTTTATTTAAAAAAGATTGCGGGGATCACCGGGACAAAGCAGATCATTTTTTGCACTATTTCTTTTGTAGTGTGGGTTTTTTCGATGGGAGGTCCGTTGAAAGATGTTATGATCTGGGGGAACACCATGCAGTTTTTAGGGGCTGTATTTCTCCCGATTTATACCCTGGCCATACCATTGGTATATGAAAAATAAGAACCTGCTCTATTCACCTTTAAACTAATTATATTATGAATCAATCACAGGAAACACTGTTAACCAGTATTGAGAAACCCAGGTTTACCGGCAAAACCCTGGTAATGCTGAACCCGGAAAGCACCCAGCGGAAAATTTTCAGCCAGGCGAAGAATGCTTCCCTGCGACTGGCTGCTTTCGGCGAGTACGCCAGCCCGGAGGCTGATTTTAATAAAGCCTTTGATGAAGGCGATGGTATTGTTTTTGAAAAACTCGGTATTGCGGTGATCAATGAACACCGTGAACGGGAAGTAAACATGCTCACCGAGTCAGATACCACGGGGAGTGCTTTCTTATATTCAGAGCCAGAGCGGTATATCTATGCACTCAATGGTCCCTTTGACGATTTTCTGACTGGCTACAAATCGGCCGTGGATGATCTGTATAACAGGCTGGTAAAAAAAGAAGGAACGGATAAACCGGTGTTGTTTCAACAACAGAGCGATAAAAACAACAGCTGGGGAATCAATGCCACCAATCTGCATACCTCTAAGTATACCGGTAAGGGAGTGAAAATTGCCATCCTGGATACCGGATTGAAAACGGATCATCCGGATTTTGCCGGGAGAACTATCGAAACCTACTCCTTTATCACCGGGGAAACAGTTGATGATAAGAACGGACATGGCACACATTGTACCGGCATTGCATCCGGGGATAACAATAAGGGGACAGGATACAGGTATGGAGTTGCCAAAGAGGCAATGATTTATTTTGGTAAAGTATTATCAAACAGAGGTGTAGGAACAGACACGAGCATTCTTGCCGGCCTGGACTGGGCTTTAAGCAACGGTTGCAATATTGTTTCCATGTCTTTAGGGGCCGCACTAAATCCCGGTGAATCTTATTCAAGGGCTTACGATGACGTTGCTAAAAAAGCTCTTAAGCAGGGCACATTGATCATAGCCGCTGCAGGCAATGAAAGTAAAAGGCATCTGGGACAGATTGCACCGGTGGGTCATCCGGCTAATTGTCCATCGATCATGGCTGTTGCCGCGCTCGACAGTACATTAAGTGTGGCCTCTTTTTCCTGTGGTGGCATTAACGGGGATGGTGGCCAGATTGATATCGCCGCTCCGGGGGTGGAGGTTTACAGTTCATGGATTGCGCCGGAGATGTATAAATCCATTTCAGGCACCAGCATGGCCACTCCCTTTGTAGCTGGTATTGCAGGATTGTACTGGGAAGCCAATCCGGCGGCCACGGCATCTGATATCTGGATGTTTTTAACTCAGAACGCTAAGCGGCTGACCCTGAGTGCGTCGGATGTAGGTGCCGGCCTGGTGCAGGCCCCGCAGTAAACCGGAACGCTGATTATTTTGTATATTTAGTATGAAAAATCAGGTGAACATGAAAAGTGAAACGCTCCATTTTATTGCTTCCGTAAACGACGACCGCGTCAAAGATATCAAGACCATCGCCGCCAACCTGCAGAAGCTCGGCTGTCATATTGATTCAGTCCTGAGTTTTTCCGGCATCATCACCGGCTCAACGGTTAAAACCCTATCCCTGGGCCAGTTAAAGATCGACGGTATCAAACACGTGGAGAAGGCGAAGGAGGTGAGGGCGATATAATAGTTAAAAAAAGTTATATAAACAGCGGTTCTTGCTATGCGAGAACCGCTTTTGTATATAAGGCAACAAAAACAAAATGTTTATTCCAACAAATTATTCAAACCCGGAATTTTCCAAATTTAATACCTGATCTGCAAAATCAAAACAATGATAACGGTTAAACACACATCCCCCTTTTCTCATTAGCCGGATATTAAATTCTTTGATTGCATCAGAAACCGGAGGATGGTAAAGAAACTCCTCAAACTCCTGAATGGAAAGTACCACGTTTAGCTGATCCTGTCCCCCTGTTTTGTACACAAGCTCTGTAAGTTCGAGGGTTGGAAACATGCTTTCTAATTCATGAATTGATGACCGATCAAACAAAACAGACTTACAAAGAAACACACTAACAGTTAGATCGCGGAGTTTTCTGCCTTCATAGTTGTAGCTGTGTTCTGTTATACTAAGGGTTTCCTGCCAAAACAGGTTGACACGGCATAATGCCGTATTATTATTAACTTTTGTCAGGCAGGTAAGACTCCAGAATGAGTATTCTGTTTTCCTGGGGAATGGAAGTGTATATAAAATATATTGCTGTACAGCATTCCTGATTGGCTCATAGTATACTGATTTACTCAAGGCCAGGAATCGTTCTGTATATTTATTTCTAAGTTCCGGGTATTCAAACCTTGGTGTTAACAGACTATCCTTATCCAGTTTATACTGCAGCCACTTATCCTGGTCTTCACGCGAGATAACCAGATCTAAATCGGATTGTCCCGGAAAAATACTGACCAACGATATATTCCTGAGGGGTTTATTTTGCTTTTCCAGAAGCGAAATCATTTCTTTTTCCACCCGGTTAAGATCGGCAGGAGCGACTTCGCGAAAGCTGACATAGTCAATATCAAGATGTTTTTTCCGGTGTGACGAATATCGGTTGATAATGTTTTTTGCCTGGCCCACATAATACTCTCCATTAATAAAATGAAGTATATATATGCCACAAACACCAGCATCCTGGAATAGCTCTTTTATGGAATTGCGTGCACGTACATAATGGCATACAGAGAATCCTGACCCGATGAAACTTTCAACAATCACATTCTTGTG
>CAZLRY010000370.1:0-3622 GCA_964561675.1 uncultured Chitinophaga sp. | reverse complement strand
TCCGGGCCAGCGCATTCACCGCCATCACAATCCGTTTGGTCTTCGTAGTATCTGTTTTGGCACTGTCGATCCATTTACTGAAATAGCGTTGATGTGAACCGGTAAGTGTTTGGAAAAAAGCGTGTGCAGGTGGTTCATCTTTCAGGCATTCGATAAAATCAGCATTAAAGACAAAATCAGATTTATCTTCAGAAAGCTGTACCAGCAGCATGGCCCCTTCTTTCTTGTGAATGGCTTTCCGCATATCCGCATTCAGGGCCATAATGAAAAGTCCTCCACCCATTGGAATCAGGGAGGTTCGCTTAATGGTATATTTATCCAGTTTCCCTTTAACCTTAAACTCCTTTTTGTTGCCAGGTTTAAGTTCCTGTGCAATATCAGCGGGTACTTCAAAATAGGTCCAACCGGTCTTCTCTCCTTTTGAACCGAATTTTTTAATCGTAACGGTAAACCGGACCATCGTACTGATTTAGTGCTAATTTTAATATGGTATCTAAAATAGTAAAACGCTGAAATAAACCAGTATGAAATCACCCACTCTCCCCTTTTTTGAACGATTTGCCGTAAAAGTCACCAAGGCTACCGGAAGACCAGCTGCTTTTATCATAGCCTGTCTGGTTATTCTGGTCTGGATCTTCACCGGACCGATATTCGGTTTCTCCGATACCTGGCAACTGGTCATAAATACCGGCACCACCATCATCACTTTCCTGATGGTTTTTGTGATCCAGCATGCGCAGAATAAAGACAGCGTGGCGCTTCAACTGAAACTGAATGAGCTGATCGCCGCCTCTTCCAGGGCAAGTAACCGACTGGTGGATGTGGAAGATTTATCGGCGGAAGAACTGGAGACATTAAAAAAATTTTATACCAAACTGTCTGAACTGGCCAAACTGGAGAAGAATATTCACCGTACGCATTCAATTGACGAAGCGGAAAATACACACCAGGACAAAATCAGGACACAAGATGAATCAAAGCGTTAAAAAAATGGGAAAAGGCTTACCGTCATGATCGGCGGCTTTTACAGGAAAAATAAAGAACTATTTTTGCGCTTTCCTGTTAATGACCACCATGAAACAACAAACCTGCCTTATCCTTCTCCTTTGCTTTTTATTCCCTTCCACCGGTATCCTGTATGCGCAGGAAATACCGGTCAGCATCCGGCTACAAAACAATAAAAAAGAACCAGTCCCTTTTGCTTCCGTATCAGCCATAAACCGGCTGGACAGTAACCTGGTAAAACAGCAGGTAGCAGACAGCAACGGACAGGTCCGCTTTCAACTTATTAAAGGACAGCAATACCGGATTGAAGTAGTGGCACTGAACTATGCCCCTTTTGCGAAAAATGTTTCAATAGGCGCAGGTACGCCTGATTTTCGTTTTACCCTCGAAGAAACAGGAAAAACCATGGAGGGGGTCGTACTCCGCTCTTCCAAACCGCTGATGCGCCAGGAAGATGACAAGACCATTGTAGATCCTGAAAACCTGGTGGCCGCTTCTTCCAGCGGTTATGAAGTGATCGAGAAAACGCCCGGTTTGTTTGTTGACCAGGATGGGAATATTTATATCAGCAGTCTGAGTCCGGCCAGTGTACAAATCAATGGACGGGAAATGAGGATGAGTGCTGCCGATGTAGCCAGCATCCTTAAGAGTCTCCCTCCCACCGCTATTTCAAAGATCGAGATTGTCCGTACACCTTCTGCTAAATATGATGCCAACAGCAGTGGTGGTGTGGTCAATGTGGTGTTGAAAAAAGGAGTAAAGATCGGACTTACGGGAAGTGTGAATGCCGGTATTCAGCAGGGTAATTATGGAAATCAGCTGATCGGGTTTAACCTGAATAATAATGACGGGGAAAAAAGCTTGTCCCTGAACTTCAATTACAGTCACCGAAATAGTTATGAAAAAATAGTCACGGACAGGATCTTTGCTCCGGATTCTGTACTCAGCCAGGAAGCTTTTACAGCCTACCCGGGCAATACTTTCTTTGGCAGTTATGTATACAGCTGGGGAAAGAAAAAATGGGAGTTTGAACTTTCCGGAACGGCTAACCTGAATTTATCGGACAACAAAACCGATAACCAGAACCGGATTGAAAAGATCAGCACCAATCAGTTACTGACAAATAACCTGAATAAGGTGACCAACCAGGGCAACTCCCTGGTGATCGGAAACGGCTTTGAGTCAAAACTGAAACTCGACAGTGCAGGTTCAGAATGGACCAGCCAGTTTTTCTATTATTACAGCAATAATAAAAACACCCAGGCCTATGATACCCGGTATTCCAATCCCATTTCATTTACCAATGCTGGAGATGGCACTATGGATAATCACCGGGATCTGCTATCGGGGCGTACGGATCTCAAACTGAAAATGAAAAACCGGTTTACGTTCGAGTCCGGGTTAAAATCAACGCTTCATTTGTTTAACAACAATACCCTTTTCTATATTGAATCGAATGGCAACCGGGTGCCGGACGCAGGCCGGACAAACCGGTTCCGGTATAAGGAGAATATCAATTCCGCTTATGCACAGGGATCTAAGACGATGGGAAAAGACATTGTACTGAAGTTTGGAACCCGGCTGGAAAACACCAATATGCGGGGTAATCAGGAAATCCCTTCGGATACCAGTTTTGCCATCCACCGTACGGATCTGTTCCCTTATGTTTTCCTGAGTAAAAGCCTGATGAAAATAGCAGGCTATGATCTACGGGCTTACCTGGTGTATCGCCGGACCATTACCCGGCCGGTATATGAGCAGCTGAATCCATTCTCCCGTTATGTGGATGCCTATCTTTCAGAAGTGGGTAATCCGGGATTAAGGCCACAGTTTACCCGGAATTATGAAGCCAACATCAGTGTGGACGAGCGGCCGATTCTCGCCATTGGGGTCAACGACACCAAAGATATTTTCTCGAATGTGGTGTATCAGTCCGATACAAGTCAAAGCCAGGCATACCGGACCTATGACAATCTCGGAAAAAACAAGGAATGGTACTTCAGGGCACTGGGTGCTTTGCCACCCGGAGGAAAATACTTTTTTGTACTCGGTACTCAGTACAATCACAATTTCTATGAAGGAATTTATGAGAACTCACCGCTCTCTTTTAAAAGAGGAACCTGGACTTTCTTTACCTATCAAACCCTGAAGCTGGATAAACTATCGGTTATAACCCTGAATGGATTCTGGCGGTTAAAAGGACAGCAACAATTTTATGAGCTGGGTTCATTCGGGGCATTAAATGCCAGTATTAACCGGCGGTTCATGAAGGAAAAGCTGATCATAACCCTGAGCGTAAGCGATATGTTCCTGACCAATAAAAATGATTTCAGCCTGAAACAAGGTTCAGTGGATGCCATTGGTTTCCGCCAGGCCGATACCCGTCGGGTTGGAATTAATATCCGCTACAGTTTTGGAATGCGGAAGAAGGAAGAGGGAGTTAATATGTTTAATGTGGAACCACAGTAGCCAGATAGTAGTTAGTAGTTAGCAGATAGTAGTTAGTAGTCTGTGTCTTGTCCTGATATAGGTTGACAGATTAAGTCACCTAAAATCGGGAATATATATGCAAAAGAGTCATCAAGAGCAAGTTCGGTACAGTAGTAGCTTTAAGCAA
>CAZLRY010000369.1:0-3644 GCA_964561675.1 uncultured Chitinophaga sp. | reverse complement strand
CCACCAGGGAGAATACACGTGCATGCCTCCGACACCGTCTTCATTGTAGCGTTTCCGGTCAAACAGTTGCGGCAGAACGCCTCCGAGTGCCGCACCCGTGGAATCGTGCAGGTATTTACCGACTACATTACTGCTGTTGGCCAGTCCGTTGGGATGCCGGTCTGATTTTGAGTTTAATAAAAGCCGGGCACTTTCACAGGCACTGGCGGCCAGGATTACTACACGACCTTCCACCTGGTATTCCATCCCATCATCCTTGCTGACAAAAGATACACCAGTGGCCAGTCCTTCTTTATTGGTCAGTACTTCCCGGGCCATCGCGTTGGAGATGACTTCAACCTTACCGGTTTTCATCGCGGGATAGATCAGTACATTGGGTGAAGAGAAATCAGCTTTTGCAATACTGCAGTTACGACTACATTGTGCACAGAAAAAACAGGCACCGCGACCTGCATCATTTTCAATCGGTTTTGTCAGAATCGATAAACGCGAAGGAATCACTTTTACACCGGCCTGTGTAGCTCCGTTTTTAATCATCAGTTCATGCAACCGGGGTCGGGGAGGAGGCAGAAAAAAACCATCCGGATCGTTTTCCAATCCTTCATTGGTGCCAAAAATGCCGATCATTTTATCCACCCGGTCATAATAGGGTTTGACGTCTTCATAGCCAATCGGCCAGTCATCACCGAGTCCGTCAATACTTTTTCGTTTAAAATCCTTAGGGCCGAAGCGAAGGGAAATACGGCCCCAGTGATTGGTACGGCCACCCAGCATACGGGCCCGCCACCACATCCAGTCGGTGCCGGCTTCCTTGGTAAAAGGTTCTCCATCCACATTCCAGCCACCATAACAGGCATCAAAATCACCAAAAGGCCGGAGTTTTGTACTGGCCCCACGACGGGGAGAATCCCATGGATTTTTTAATTGGGTAATGTTCTTCTGCGGATCGTACATATAACCCGCCTCGACAATACATACATTTAATCCCGCTTTTGCCAGTGTATAGGCGGCCATCCCGCCTCCGGCACCGGAGCCGATGATAACGGCATCGTATTTCTTTGGCTGTTTCTTAACCTGGAGATCTCCCATATAAAACGTATAATCGTTATTGAATTTGAAGCAACAATTTACTGGATTGCCTTCTTGTATCCGAAAATATTTATCCCGATTCCGGGTCGGGGCAATCATTAACTTTACGGTCTAATACCCTCATTCAATGAAGCGTCTGTTTATGCTGATAACTTTTATCACGCAATTGTTTAACGTCCGGTCCCAGCCTGCTGATTTCAGCAGCTATCCTGTCTACAATGGAAAGGACCTGGGCATTACCTATTCATCCCAACGGAGCATTTTCAAAATATGGGCGCCAACCGCCAGTGCTGCCGAACTCAGACTGTATCATTCCGGCACAGGCAATACTTCTGTGGGTGTTTTCCCGATGGTAAAAGCCAAAAACGGGGTGTGGCTGACTACTATATATACAGATCAGAAGAATAAATTTTATACATTCAGGGTAAAGATCAACGGGCAATGGTCCGAAGAAACCACAGACCCCTGGGTAAAAGCGGTGGGCGTAAATGGTAAGCGCGGCGCTATCGTGGATCTGCGGGAAACCAACCCGGTAAACTGGGAAAAGGACCGGTCACCGGAATTAAAACATCCCACTGATGCCGTAATCTACGAACTGCATGTGCGGGATGCCAGTATCCATGAAAGTTCAGGAATTAAACATAAAGGAAAATTCCTCGGGCTTACAGAAACCGGTACTAAAAACCCGGCCGGACAGTCAACCGGACTCGATCATATTAAAGAATTGGGTATTACCCACGTGCATCTTTTGCCTTCCTTTGATTATAATTCCGTGGATGAGAGCAACCCGGACACAAAGTATAACTGGGGCTATGACCCGTTACATTACAATGTACCGGAAGGATCTTATGCCACGAATCCCTATGACGGAGCCGTTCGTATTAAAGAATTTAAACAGATGGTGCAGGCCTTTCACCAGCAGGGCATCGGGGTAATTATGGATGTGGTGTATAACCATACGGCACTGACAGAGAAATCCAATTTCAATCAACTCGTACCCGGGTATTATTATCGGCAGGATAAGGACGGAAAATTTTCCAATGCCACGGCCTGTGGGAACGAAACGGCCAGTGAACGGCCTATGTTCCGCAAATTCATGCTGGAGTCATTACTCTACTGGGTACAGGAGTTTCATGTTGATGGTTTCCGTTTTGACCTGATGGGGGTACATGATATTGAAACCATGAACCTGATTTCAAAAGAACTGCACAAGATCAAACCGGATATACTTCTGTATGGCGAAGGATGGACTGCAGGCGCCTCCCCCTTACCGGACTCCCTGCGTGCGTTAAAAGCCAATACCGCACGATTGGACCGCATCGCGGCATTCAGTGACGATATACGCGACGGGATCAAAGGCAGTGTGTTTGAACATGCGGATAAAGGATTTGCCAGCGGGAAAAAAGGAATGGAGGAGAGTATAAAATTCGGGATCACGGCTTCCTGTCCGCATCCGCAGGTGGATTATACAAAAGTCAATTATTCCAAAGCACCCTGGGCATCCAATCCTGCGCAAACAGTATCGTATTGTGAATGCCACGACAATCATGTGTTGTTTGATAAACTGGCCATATCGGCAAAAGACGCCACCCCGGAACAAAGAGAGCAAATGCAACGTCTTGCTTTATCCATCGTGTTGACGTCTCAGGGCATTTCTTTCCTCCATGCAGGTACGGAGTTTATGCGTAGCAAACAGGGAGTAGAGAATTCGTATGAATCTCCAGACAGTATCAATGCGATCAATTGGAATCTGAAAAAGGAACACGAAGGCATCAATGAATATCTGCGTGAACTGATTCAGTTGAGAAAACAACACCCGGCTTTCCGGTTGCAGTCAGCGGAAGCAATTGCCAGGGCGCTAAAATTCAACGGGAAAACGCCGCAAGACGGGATGATTGTTTATGAAATAGATGGGAAAACAGCAGGGGACAGCTGGTCAAGTATATTGATCTGCCTGGTTGGAAATAAATCCAATATTGCCTATCCGGTTGATAATACCTGGAAGCCTTATGTGCTTAATAATAAACGGGTGAAAAGTGATTCGGAAGTCAACGGCCAGGAGGCTGAGAATATGAAGTTGTCTCCCTTTAGTTTTTCATTGTTTTATATGGAGTAAAAGACCTACTGTTGATGTTGCGTAAGGGCATATACGGCAAAGCTGGCCAGCCAGTGTTCGCCCCCATAATGTCCGCTTACCACATTGGGTAATGCAGCGGCCAGGTGTTGGATCGCTGCTTTTTGTAAGATTTTTTTCGAAGGATCTTTAGCCCCTAAAACGGAAGCCAGTCCCTGCATACACCAGCTCCTGCTGAAACAGAGACCGTCGAGATGCACAATCTGCAGATCCGTACGGTCAGATACCACCGGTAAGACGGACAAGTGCTTTATATCTTTTACAGTAAGAAACTGGCTAAACCATGTTTTGAATTCAGCTGGCGAAAGAATACGACGCATCAGGTCGGCTTCTTCCAGGCTGGGCGATAGAAAATCAGATCCGTTCGGTTCCCAGGAAACGGGCGCTTTTTTATCTTTTGCAAAAAGGAATAAAGAAGTTT
>CAZLRY010000368.1:0-3645 GCA_964561675.1 uncultured Chitinophaga sp. | reverse complement strand
CCTATAATAGTCGCGGATTTACCACCGGAGATGATTTCAGCCAACTGAAACTGAAGCTGATGCTGCTGGGAGCGGTGGTTTTTTTACTGGCATTCGCTTCTTCTTATTATTTAACCTGGCGAAAAGCCAGTAAGGCAGGTTTGCCGGTATGGGACCATACGTCGAAGCGGCTGGCCTGGAATATGCTGGTGCCGCTGATGGCGGGTGGCGCTTTTATAATCGGGATGCTACGCTATGATGTCTGGATATTTGTAGCACCGGCCTGCCTGGTATTTTACGGCCTCGCCCTGGTCAATGCGAGCAAATACACGCTTTCCGATATCCGTTACCTGGGCTATTGCGAAATTGTGCTAGGTACGGTAAATATGCTTTACCCCGGTTATGGACTCTGGTTCTGGGCGGCCGGTTTTGGGGTGCTGCACATTATATATGGCGTGATCATGTGGAATAAATACGAACGAAATAACTGAGTATAGAACGTTACGACATGAAGAATCCAATCACCGGTTTAAATAAAATATTTGACAACCGCATCCGGCTGGGGGTGATGAGTGTGCTCATGGTCAATGAAGAGATCAGTTTCAATGACCTCAAGCAGCTGCTGGAAGTAACAGATGGCAACCTGGCCACGCACCTGGTAAACCTGGAAGAGAATGGGTTTATCAAAGTGCATAAAGGCTTTATCGGAAGGAAGACCAATACCACTTATTCCATCACAAGGCAAGGGGAGAAATCATTTTCAGATCATATCACGGCGTTGGAAAATATGATTAAAGGAGTAAAGTAATATGGGATTTACCTGGGGACTAATAGTATTATTTGCATTTACCGGTATTTATGCCGTTGTTAATCTGATCTATGTAATTTTTTCCAAAAATAATGAAAAGAAAAGGCCGTTTATTTGGATTGCTGAGATCTCAGGAATAATTATTGCCCCATCAATATTCTTGTTTTTCTTTGATGGGCCAACGAATGACTGTTGTGGTATAACTGCTTTTTTTTCACCAGGCCACCGCCTGACAATATATGTCATCCTGTTGTTGTCTGTGATTTCCTATTTCTATAGTACTATCAGGACAAATTTAGCACCCCCTCTTCTGGAAGTACTTGTAAATTGTTTTTTAATAATAGGACTGGTATTAAGCATTTTTATAGCAATTCATATCCAGAATGATGAAATCTTCTGGATGTTAGGTATTCCGGCTGTATTTAGTTTTTTCCTAAGCCGGCTGATAAAGAATCACCGGCAGATTATTGATGCTTTAACCGAAATGGATTGGAGTAAAATGCATCCAATCAATCAGGCCTGCTTTTCATTATTGAATACAAATATTTTTCTAAAGTTTCCTTTGTTAATGATACTTGCTTTGCCAGTGCTGGTTGTACTGTCTTTATTGTTGTATGTTTTTGGTCAACGGCCCGATTCGGTTATCAGAGCCTTTACCGAGACTTACAATAACCGTTTTTCGCAGTGGGATTATCAATGCGAGAATGTTCAATGTGGCGGCCATTATCTCTGTTCAGTTGCCTCGAACGGTCATAAGCGTGTGGTTAGACCAGTCAGGATTGGAAAACGAAACGGGCATTATATCGTTTGTAACCGCCAGTTACTGGTGTCGAATGCTTTTGAGGAACTGATCCAGGAAAAATATCCGGCGTTACACCGGGTCATCCGGAAACAATACGATAAAGTGGGGGATATGGTGCACCGGAATTATAATGTGTACAGTAAAAAATGGGTTTCGGATATCGTATACGTGATCATGAAGCCGGCTGAGTGGGCGTTCCTGCTGGTTCTTTATTTCGCTGACCGGAAACCGGAGCAGCGGATCGCCCGCCAGTATGCTCCGTGGGACTAAGTTTTTTTTTGTCTTTATACTTTGAAATACAAAGCACTTTTTAATATGAGTAACCGTAAAATTGTCCGACGCTGGCTGCTGTTTTTTATTGTATGCCTGGTGATCAGTGGAGCCACAGCCATCCCTGCAGAAAGCGAATTGCAACTGGTCACGCGGCTGATACCAAGAGGGTCAGCGGTGGGTGATTGGTTGGATAGGGTATACATGGCCGTAGTACAGTTAAACAGAGAGGCCCCTTTTCTCGCTTATGGATACGATTGGCTGGCTTTTGCCCATTTCGCACTGGCAATTCTTTTTATCGGCCCATTAAAAGATCCGGTGCAGAATACCTGGGTGATCGAATTCGGCATGATTGCCTGTGCACTGGTGATTCCCTTTGCGCTCATTGCCGGCCATATGCGCGGACTCCCATTCTGGTGGCAACTGGTGGATTGCTCCTTCGGGGTGATCGGCTTTATTCCCCTGTGGATCGTTCGCCGGAAGATTGATTTAATAGAATCGGAAGATGAGGTAGCCGTATAAATGCAAAAAATCAAACGTTATAAAATTTTAATAATTATATCATGGAAACAGTTGAAACCATTAAAAACGACACTCCTTTATGGGATAAAGGAAAATTATTCATCAAATCCATTGTGATCTTCGGCATTGCCCTCTTTCTATGGGTACCCACATTCTTTATCATGGGAATGGTGAGAGAGCGGGAAGGGCGGCAGAAAGAAGCGATCCTGGATATCAGCAGCAAATGGGCCGGTAAACAAACCGTTACCGGGCCACTGTTAATGCTGCCTTATCGTGAGTTTGTCAGCCAGGCAAATAACGGTGTAACTGTAGAAAAACACTATGCGTATTTCATGGCCGATAAACTGGAAATCAGTTCAACCGTATCGCCCGATAAACGCAAGCGGGGAATCTATGAAGTGGCGGTTTATAAAAGTGAAGTTAATATCAAGGGGAATTTTGCCTCCATCCCCTGGCAGAAACTGGATATACCCGCTGAACAGATTGACTGGGATGAAGCAAAACTGGTCTTTAAGATCGGAGATGCCATTCGTGGTATCAATGAAGAGCTGCAGGTAAAATGGAAAGACAGCAGTTATACGTTTACACAACAAGCCATGGGTGAAGCCCAACTGGAAGAGGCTTTTCTGGCACCTGTCCCGTTTACGCAGGAGACTGCAGCCATTCCTGCTGAATTCAGTATGCAGTTTTCGATGAACGGATCCGGCCAGTTATTATTTGCCACGGCAGCAAGGGAGAATAAAATTCAGCTGCGTTCTAACTGGCCCGATCCGGCTTTTACCGGCATCAAATTACCCGATACCCGGCAAGTCAATGACAGCGGTTTTACGGCCAGCTGGAAATACCTCAACCGGAGTGTACCCCAGGTGTGGAAGAATAATTTTTATAATCTGAATAATACCACCGTTGGTGCCGACCTGTTGATTCCGGTGGATACCTATGATAAAACAGAACGGTCCGTGAAGTATGCCCTGCTCTGTATCATGCTTACGTTCGCGGCCTTCTTCCTGGTAGAAACGATTTACAAGCGCTCACTGCACCTGGTGCAATACGGATTGGCCGGACTGGCCCTGGTTCTCTTTTATACCTTACTCTTATCCATTTCAGAATATACAGGGTTTAACCTGGCTTATGCGATTGCGGGTGTATCCACAATCGGGATGATCGGCTGGTTTGTGGGCAGCGTACTCCGTTCATCAAAACTGGCCCTCTTTATCAGTATGGTGCTTACCGTGGTCTATGCCTACATTTTCAGCATTATCCA
>CAZLRY010000367.1:0-3647 GCA_964561675.1 uncultured Chitinophaga sp. | reverse complement strand
CGGGGAGCGTTTTACAGATATCAGTAATGTAACATTTGGCGGCGTTCCTGCCTCTTCATTTAATGTAATATCTACTACCCGGATTGAGGCCATTGTTGGTAACGGGGCGTCAGGTCCAGTATCTGTACACAGTACTGCGGGAATCAGCAGTCTGACCGGATTCATTTATGGCAACAAACCCGTCCTCAGTTCCTTTATGCCTGAAACCGGATTTGAAGGATCGACGATAACAATTAACGGAGCAAACTTAACGGGCACAACCGCCGTTAATTTTGGTAATACACCTGCGGCCTCTTTTGTGGTAAACGCATCCGGCACAAGTATCTCAGCCGTAGTTGGGAATGGAAATTCCGGGCAAGTAAAATTAGTGACCCCGGCAGGCTCAGACTCCCTGGGTAATTTCATTTATCTGACTAAACCAACAATCAGTTCTTTTAGTCCATTATTGGGCAACGCCGGCTCTACCGTAGTTATTACCGGTACTAATTTTAATAATGTTTCAGCGGTACTGTTTGGTGGGGCGTCTGCCATTAGTTTTACAGTAGTATCTGAAACATCCATATCGGCTATTGTAGGAAATGGTCATACAGGACAAATAGAGGTGATCACCGCTGGTGGCTCCGCTTTTGCAAATGGGTTCATTTATAATAACAGTGCAAGTATTTCAGATTTTAATCCAAAATCAGCTGGCACAGGAAGCGCTGTTTATCTCTATGGCTTCAATCTTGCAAGTGTAACCAGTGTAAAATTCGGAGGTGTACCCGCCAGCAGTTTTACCATAGAATCACCAACCCGGATAAAAGCACTTGTTGGAACAGGTGCTTCTGGCGAAATCAGTGTAACCAATCACTTATATACAACCAGTAAACCCGGCTTCACCTTCCTTAATGGAACGGTTCCTTCAATTACCGCTATATCACCCGTATCTGGTTCTACTGGCTCCGTAATAACGATCTCGGGAAAACTCTTTACGGGTGTATCAGAAGTCCGCTTTGGAAATTCAATCGCCGAAGCATTTGAGGTACTATCCGATTCGATGATCATCGCAACAGTTGGATCTGGCAGCACCGGGTTAGTTACACTTCTGTCCCCCGGTGGCGCCGTTTCTGCTGATGGATTCACCTATTCTCCCGGGCCCGTCATTAACTCATTTTATCCGGTTAGTGCCCCACCTCTAACGCCTGTAACAATTGTAGGACAGAATTTCAGTAATACCATTTCCGGGAATACCGTCTTTTTTGGTACAGTTAAAGCAACGGTAACAGAAGCAAGTCCAAATTATCTGATTGTAAAGGTTCCGTATGGGGCAAAGATGTCTCCTATAACAGTTACTTCCGGACAGTTAACCGCTTATTCCTCGGTTGAATTCATTCCAACGTTTAACGGATCCTCCATCATTAGCCCGGATGCGTATATCCGAAGCATTGATTCGACTTCTCCCAAAACACCCTCTTTGATAACATTAGGGGATCTGGACCTGGACAGCAAACCAGATATCGTAGTCAGTAGCCCCAGTGGTTCAACGCTGACATCGCGGCTGAGTTTTCATCTTAACGTATCCAGTTCCTCGAATATCTGGCTGGCACCCCGAACATCCATACACACGCCCATCGGGCCATACGGATCCACTTATGCTGACTTCAATAATGATGGGAAACCGGAAATAGCGGCATCGGGAGGGGCATCATTCAGTCAGTTTATTCTGTTTCCGAACAACAGCAGTCCGGGAAATCTCAGTTGGGGTACAACCTTGACATTTCCAATGTCTCCCGAAAGCGAAAAATGTTTTTCTGCCGATTTTGACAAAGACGGAAAAACAGATATTGGATTCCTCGGAGGTTGGAATGGTGCTATAAGCATTTATCGGAACACCGGAAATGCGACAACGTTCAGTTTCAGTGCTGCCCAGGTCTTCTCTACCTTCTTATATGCAAGTAGTGTTGCTATTACAGATCTGGATGGAGATGGCAAACCTGATATTGTAGTTGCCGGTGGCAATTCGACCATGCCCACCTTTCATGTACTTAAAAACACCAGTACAAACGGATCAATCACCTTCCAAACTATTGTACTGAATCTGCCTTTTAATGTAAATCAGGTACTAACAGGAGATCTGGATAATGATAATAAACCAGAGGTCTTATTGATAAACTTCTATGATAACAAACTGCTGGTGCTCAAGAATCAATCGATACCTGGATTTGTGTTGTTAGAAACCGTGCTGTTTCTCCCTGTAAAAAATCCGGGCAGTCTTGCCCTTGCAGATATCAGTGGAGACGGAAAACCTGATCTCTGTGTGGCCGACACCTATAATAACTATGTGAGTGTTTTGGCCAACAGATCAGATAACACCGGCATTCGGTTTGGTCAACCCGTATCCTTCTTCGTCAGCAATCACGGTGGCCATGTGACTGTTTGTGACATGGATGCTGATGGGCGTCCGGAGCTGGTCCGGAACAACCCGTATTCGTACAGTATCAGTATCATGAAAAATAATCAACCGGTTATTGATTATAACAATATCAACCTCTGCGCTAACGGAAACACGACTATTAATGCAGGAATGTCCGGCACTATTTATCAATGGCAGCAGGATGACGGTAACGGATTCATGAACATTACCAATAACAGCACTTTTTCCGGATCAACCACAGCAACACTTCAACTGACGGGTGTACCTGTTACATGGCATAACTACCGGTACCGTTGTGTAGTGAACGGAACACTTTACAGTTCCTTATACCGTTTGATAATTGGACCCGTTATCACTCCGATTGTTTCAATTTCCGGTAACAATACAGTTGCATCCGGACAGTCCGCTGCACTTAAATCAACCCTTGTTAATGGCGGTAGTTCCCCGCAATATCAATGGCAGGACAGCACAGGCGCTGCCGGCTGGCAGAATATCAATGGGGCTGTAAATTCGACGCAAAACTATACGCCATCCGCAAACGGAGTTAAAATCCGTTGCCAACTCACAAGCAACGCTATTTGTGCTACCCCATCAGTTTTAAACAGTAATGTAATTACGTTTACCATTAACCCTGTAACCGCCATAGATCCGGTACCTGCATCTGATTATGGTATAAGGGCATATCCAAATCCTGTAACAGGAACTCTTTATCTGGACAGTTTGAAAATTAGCGATAAGTGGACCACAGCCGAACTGATAACCATTACCGGAACTATAATAAAACAACCAGTATCCTTATCTGGAAGAACCGGTGCGGCTATCGAATTAACCACATTACCGCAGGGGTATTACCTCCTTAAATTGAACAGGAAACACGGACCACCCGCGCTGATAACTTTTATTAAACTATAGCGTTATCCAGCACGGTAGTTTTAACTGGTCTGAATCATATAATAACGAAATGGGTTTTCATACCTTTAAAAAAACGGGCCACTTATGAAAAGATACCTTATCAGCCTGCTGGCTGTAATTACCTGCTTTTGTGCTACCCTGCAAAGCGAAGCACAGGAATACAAGATCCGCCAATCCTCCTCCCTGATGGGGATGAAAATGGAATCCACCGTTTATGTCAAAGGCATGCGCAAGCGAACCGAAAGCGGCGCCATGATGGGCATGACTCAACCCATTACTATCGAACAATGCGATCTGCAACGTACCATTAAAATCAATGATA
>CAZLRY010000366.1:0-3649 GCA_964561675.1 uncultured Chitinophaga sp. | reverse complement strand
GTTCCTGATCACCCTTTTTGTTTTACCGATTGCCTTCGGAGGTAAACTGCTCATGGGCGATACAGGAGTGAATGCGGATACCTACGTACTGGCCCTGCCCTTACAGCATGGAGCGGGATTGCTCAGTCTGTTTATTTTTATTGGCGGATTCTCCGCTGCCTCCAGTATGATCATCGTGGAAACCATTGCCATCAGTACCATGATGAGTAATAATATTGCCACCCCCCTCTTGCTGACCACCCGTAAATTTAAAACGAAGGGGGATGGTCAGTTAACCAACCCTATACTTAATATCCGCCGCTTCAGCATATTCCTGATCATTGCACTGGCGTTTTTGTATGATAAACTGGTGGCCCAGCACTTCACCCTGGTATCCATCGGCATGGTTTCGTTTGCCGCCGTCTCTCAACTGGCCCCTGCTTTACTGGGAGGTATCTACTGGAAGTATGCCTCGCAGAAAGGCGCCATGGCCGGCATACTGACTGGTTTTCTCATCTGGTTTTATACGGCGGTAATCCCTTCGATGGCCAGTGCCGGATTTATTGATATGTCAGTAATAGAACAAGGCCCGTTGGGTATTTCCTGGTTAAGACCGCTTTCCTTATTTGGTATGGAAGGAATGGACAGTGTTACCCATTGTTTTTTCTGGAGTATGTTTTTTAATATCCTGGTCTTTGTCACAGTATCACTCAACAGCCATCGCACGGCCCGGGAGATTTATCAGTCGGAAATTTTTGTCGATATTTTCCGTCATTCAGGTCCGGGCGATACCCATGCTGTATGGAAGGGCACCGCCTACCTGCCCGACCTGAATTCGCTCCTTGCCAATTTTTTAGGAAAAGAACGAGCGGAGAAAATTATCAGCAGTTATGCCGCCCGGCATAAAATTTCCATGGAAAGCAAGAAAGCGGATCCGCGGCTGGTTACTTTCTCTGAAAAAGTATTAAGCGGGGTGATCGGCTCAGCCTCGGCCCGCATTATGGTTAGCAGTGTAACCAAGGAAGAAGAACTGAAGATCAGTGAAGTGATGCATATCCTGCGGGAATCACAACAGATGATCGAGCTGAATAAAGAATTAAGACGCAAATCCGGTGAATTGCAGAAAGCCACCGAGCAGCTGACGCAGGTAAATGCCCAGTTGAAAGATATGGATGAAGTGAAAGATGAATTCCTGTATACCGTTACCCATGAATTACGTACGCCGCTCACCTCCATCCGGGCCATGGCGGAACTGGTGCACGACAATGATGATATGGAAGAGGAGCAACGCCAGGAGTTTCTATCCGGTATCATAAAAGAAACGGAACGGCTGAGTCACCTGATCACCCAGGTACTGAACCTGGAGCGCTATGAAAGCGGCCGGCAGCAGTTGAACCTGACACCAGTACTGCTCAATACACTGATCAGTGACAGTATACGATCGGTTACAGGTATGGCCCTGGAAAAGAAAATCACGATTGAAAAACAGATCCCCGACTCCATGTTCCTTATCCGCTGTGATGCCGACCTGATTCAACAGGTAATGAACAACCTGCTTTCCAATGCGATCAAATTTGCAGCGGAAAAAACGGGGCATGTAAAAGTAGGATTATTCAGCCATGAGGATGAACTGCAGATCTGGGTGGAAGATAACGGGAAAGGCATTAACCGGGAACTGCACGAACTAATATTCGATAATTTTTTCCAGGCCCGGAACCAGACATTGAAAAAGCCACAGGGCAGCGGACTGGGATTAGCAATCAGTAAAAAGATCATTGAGATGCACCAGGGCAAAATATGGGTGGAAAGTGAAGAAGGGAAAGGTTCACGGTTTATCTTTACATTACCGAATCAATAATCACCTTATTCCGAAACGTGAGTACAACAAAGAAAATACTGGTAGTCGATGATGATCCTTATATCCTGATGTCTTTGGAATTCCTGATGAAGAAAAACGGGTTTGACGTAATGGTGGCCCGCAATGGAACCGAGGCCCTGGAGATCGTGGAAAAACAGGTGCCCGACATTGTGCTGTTGGATATCATGATGCCGGATGTGGACGGATATGCGATCTGCAAGCATATCAAAAGCAGCAAAAAACTGAAAGAAGCCAAAGTGGTCTTCATGAGTGCCAAGAGCAAGGAGACCGATATACAAAAAGGCTACGACCTCGGCGCCTCTCTTTATGTTACCAAACCCTTCAGCACCCGCCAGTTGCTCAAACAGGTTCAGGAACTGATCAGCTGATCCTTCCCCCTTTATATAAAATTCTGGTTAATTGGTATAGGTTTGTCTCAACCCTCCGCTTCCGGTTGTAATTTGTAGTAACGAATTGCAGCATGGAAAAATACAACGCGATATACCGGCAGAGTATCGACAATAAAGAAGTGTTCTGGAAAGAACAGGCAGCACAACTGCATTGGTTTAAAGCCCCGAAAACTATTCTCTCCCAAAATGAAAAAGGCTTTTACCGGTGGTTTGCCGATGGGGAAATCAACACCTGTTATCTCTGCCTGGATCAGCAGGTGGAACAGGGCCGGGGCGAACAGATTGCCCTGATCTATGATTCACCGGTTACACATACGATAAAAAAATACAGTTACCGGGAGTTACTGGATCTTGTGTCCCGCTTTGCCGGTGGATTACAAACAGCCGGAATCCGTAAAGGAGATACGGTGGTTATTTACATGCCGATGATTCCGCAGGCAGTGATCGCAATGCTGGCTTGTGCACGGATCGGGGCGATTCACTCCGTCGTATTCGGCGGTTTTGCCCCACACGAACTGGCGATGCGGATTGATGATGCCCTTCCCAAAGCAATCATATCGGCGAGCTATGGGGTGGAATTTGATAAAACCATTCCTTACAAACCATTAGTTGACCGGGCCATTGAGGAAGCCCTGCATAAACCCCCGGTGCATATATTTTATGAACGAACTCCCGGGTACGACGAACTGGATGGCATCAGTGAAATGGATTACAACCAGTTGCTTTTGTCTGAACCGGTTCCCTGTGTGCCCGTTTTATCCGGCGACCCTTTATACATCCTCTATACCTCCGGCACCACCGGAAAACCCAAGGGGATAATACGTGATCATGGAGGCTATGCCACCGCCCTTAAGTTCAGCATGGATCATATTTATGATGCCAGACCCGGTGAAGTATACTGGGCAGCCAGCGATGTAGGCTGGGTGGTGGGTCATAGTTATATTGTATATGGCCCCTTGCTACAAGGTTGTACCACGATTCTTTATGAAGGAAAACCCATCCGTACTCCGGATGCAGCGGCATTCTGGCGTGTGATTAGTGAACATAGGGTGAACGTAATGTTTACTGCCCCCACCGCCATTCGCGCGATTAAAAAAGAAGACCATGAAGGAGAGGGTACCCGGCATTACGACCTCAGCTCTTTGAAATACCTTTTCCTGGCCGGTGAACGTTGTGACCCCGCCACTTATCACTGGGTCAAAGATCTCTTGCAAATACCTGTGATCGACCACTGGTGGCAGACAGAAACAGGCTGGCCGATGGTCGGCCTCATGATGGGACATGATCATCTTCCACCCAAAGCCGGCTCAGCTGGTTTGCCGGTTTGTGGCTATGAAATACATGTAATTTCCGAAGATGGCGTGGAACTGGGAAAAGGGAAAGAAGGGTATATCGCCGCCAA
>CAZLRY010000365.1:0-3680 GCA_964561675.1 uncultured Chitinophaga sp. | reverse complement strand
TGCTTTTCTATAATAAAATAGCTGCGGCCATATATCCGGCAAGAAAAGATTTACTGATCACTGAAAGCCTGCAACAGTCGCTTCTCGCAAAAAGAATAAATCCTGATGCCGACAGCAGCTTAAAACTGAATAACCGGCAAATTCACCTGATCCGGAAAACAGACAGGGTCAGCCTGATCCTGTTCGAAGGTGGTCATGAAATGCTGGTACCTTCCGCATTGACATTGATTTCAGCTGATCACATAAAGAATACCGGCAAACTGAATATCCTGGCCATTGGTGATTCAAATGGCGCGGCAGCCAATGGCTGGCCCAATCAGATGCAGAAACTGCTTCCTTATTCCACTATCCTTAATTCCTGTATTTCAGGTAACACAATTGGTTTTGACAATCTCGGACAGGAAAAACTGAACACGCTGAAAAATATTAACCGTTACCTGGATGAAGCCTACCGGCAACTGGGGCCGTCAGGTCAGCTGGATTATATCCTGATTGGCCTGGGTACCAATGATACCAAAACCATATTCAATGAGCAGCAAAAAGAAATACCGGAGCTTTTGGCAAAACTGCTTGAGCAAATAAAAAACCACCTGCAAGTAAATAATAAGAAAAGCCCGGCTATCATTTTATTGCTGCCCCCGCCGGTTGAAGAGCAAAAAGCGGATCAGGCAAAATATGGCGGTTCGGCCAGGCGGCTGCAAATTAACCAGCCCCTTTTTAAGATGGTGGCAACCAGCCACCAGGCAGCCACTATTGATTTGTCCATACTACTAGCTGAACTAACTGACGGACTTACCACTGACGGGATTCACCTGACAGCAAAAGCCCAGTTTCGTGTTGCGGTAATTATTCTGGAACATATAAACAAAGGAAATAAATGAAGAAAGTACTTTTTACAGCAGGCTTCCTGTTGCAAGTATTCCTGATTCCTTCCACAACAAGGTCACAGCAACTAAACAACAGTCTTGTACAGGTTGCCGACAGTAACCTGATCCTGCCTCCAGCCTGGGCCTTTGGGGTTTTATATGGTGGATATACTAATCAGCATGAAACAATTAAACGTGTTGATTCGATCATGGCACATCAATACCCGATTGATGCCTATTGGATCGACTCCTGGTTCTGGAGCCATGCAGATAAAGGGATCGGTCCGCATAAATACATCGACTTTGTAGCTGATACGATTGGGTATCCGGACCGGAAAAAAATGTGGGGCTATCTTCAGCAATATGGCATTAAAGGGGGGTTCTGGACCTGGGACTGTATCCTGGAAACCGGTAACGAAAAAGCATTTCATGATTTTAAGAAACAGGGGTATTTCTCTTCCGTTTATACCAATAAAAACAGCTGGCATAATAAGGGTACCAGCACGGCTATGTTCCAGGAAAAAGCCGAACACCCAGGAACAGCCTGTGGCAATATTGATTTTGACAACCCTGCTGCTATCGCTTATTTCAAACAGCAGATGAAAAGATTTTTCTCAGAAGGAGCCGACTTTATCAAACTCGACCGTACATCAAAGATCAGTACCTGTAAAGCTATGTTTGAAATGAGCCAGGAGTTCGGACTGGAAACAAAGGGCCGGGGATTCATCTTATCCCATACTGGCGGCATGGAAACAGAAGAATACAAACGCTATCCCACCAAGTGGACAGATGACACAAGGAGTGACTGGAACATTGAACAACCCTTATTAAAATTCAATCCCTGGGTACCGGCAGTGGCATTCAAGGAAAATATCGCTATGTTTACCGACCCCGGCAATCCAAGCAGCCGGATTCCTTTTCTGACCAATGACCTGGGTGGATTTGATATGGGATTCACAGCAAAACCGGAAGAAGAGCTTTATATCCGCTGGCTGCAATTTTCGATGTTTAATCCAATTACTGAAGTGTTTTCTCAACCGGAAAATCCAACTGCCAACCTGGCCTGGAATTATTCCGAAAGAGCCGATAGCATATTCCGGTTCTATGCACATTTACGTATGAAGTTATTTCCTTACATCTATAGTTATGCGCACCGAAGCCGGCTGGACGGCAAAACAATGATCGGTAAATTACCCGGCCAGTTGTATGAATATTTGTTTGGTGATGAAGTCCTGGTAGCCCCGGTCTACGAGCGTGGAGCAGTAAACCGGCAGGTATTCCTGCCTGCAGGTAACTGGTTCAATTATTGGACCGGTGAAAAACTGGCGGGAAACAGGACGCATTTAGTTGTTGCTCCGATTCAACAGATTCCGCTCTTTGTAAAAGAGGGATCAATTATTCCTTATCGGAATTATGCCTCTTCAATTGAGAAAGGCAACAATAAGGAATTATTTCTGGATATCTATTCTGGCAAGACAGGCAGTTTTACACTGGTGGAAGATGACGGACTAAGCAATGAATACCTGGAAGGGAAATATACAGCTACACGCATTGAATTCAAAAAATCAGGTATAACCATTCTTCCTTCAACGGGAGGCTTCAACGGTCAGCTATTAAAAAGGAATTGGACGATCCGGATGTATAACAGTAAAAAACCAAAAAATATTTGGTTAAACGGGAGCACGGCTAAATTCAGCTACATCCCAGAAAAGAAGCTGCTGACAATTGAAACAGGTGAGATTTCAACAAGCGAATTACAACATATCCGGATTAAGTAAACCCGGACATGTTGTCTGGAGAATGGTTAGTTAAACACCTCCATGATAAACTTAATAATCGCTTTATTCAGATCGCTGTTTACTGTTTTTTCAAATTTTCCGTGGAGGCCGCCTGGAACGGTGATAAATTCGGTCTTCACGCCTGCTTCTTTTAATTTCTTATGCAGGTCCACCGACTGCTGATAAGGAACGGTTGGATCTGCATCCCCATGTACAATAAAAACCGGAGGACTCTCCTTTGTTACATAGGTTATCGGCGAAACGGAAGCTGCAAATGACTGATCATTGGCCTTTTCACCTAACCAATTCCGCGCGGATTTACTGGTTAGATTTTTCCCATATCCCCAGTCCCATACATCAGTGATCCCGTATTTATCAATAATGGCCGCCACTTTTATATTCTCCACGCCCGGACAGTTGCCGTCAAAACGGTGATCATTACCAAGTAAGCCACCCATCAACGCCAGATGACCACCGGCACTGCCGCCCATGATTACGATTTTGTTTACGTCAATATTAAATTCTTTGGCATTTTTAATCAGGTAAATCAATGCACAACGGGTATCTTCCACTGCTGCCGGAGCGGTTGACTGACCAGTTAAACGATACTCGATATTTGCTACAGCAAACCCTGCTTTGAAAAATGTACTGAACCCTGTCTGGGATTCTTTTACTCCATGATTCCAGCCACCTCCATGTATATTGATCACCACCGGAGATAATCCTTTTTCTCTGGGCACCAGGTATAGATCCATCTTCCCCTCCCAGTCTTTTACCGTCGTGTACACAACGTTTAACTTTGCGGTGTATCCGGCTGGAAATTCAACTGGTTTATAAGTAGTATCGGTTCCCTGGGAGAAAACCAGCATTGGAATCGTTACCAGCAGCAACAGACACAAAAACCATTTCTTTTTCATATTCCTCGATTGACATTAATAACCCGGGTTTTGCGGAATGACCAATTGTGTGTTGTTGTCAATTTCCCGTTGAGGAATCGGCAATAACAATTTATCACGTGTTATATATCCCTGCAACT
>CAZLRY010000364.1:0-3680 GCA_964561675.1 uncultured Chitinophaga sp. | reverse complement strand
ACCTGCTGATCTGCACACTGGATTCTTCTGCAAGAATGGATATCGAACTGACCATTGGTAAAGGCCGTGGTTATGTTCCTGCAGAAGATAACAAGCCGAAAGATGCCCCCCTGGGTTATATTCCGATCGATTCTATCTTCACGCCTATCAAGAATGTGAAGTATACGATCGAGAATACCCGTGTGGAGCAGCGGACCGACTTCGAAAAACTGATCATGGAAGTATCCACCGATGGAACCATCCATCCGGAAGAAGCCGTTAAACAGGCTTCCCGCATCCTGATCCAGCACCTGATGATTATCACAGACGAAAACATCACGTTCGATAATAAGGAAGAGAAGAAAGAAGACCTGGTGGATGAACAAACCCTGCAACTGCGCAAGGTGTTGAAGACCCCGCTGGAAGATCTCGATCTTTCTGTACGTGCCTTCAATTGCCTGAAAGCAGCTAAGATCAACTCCCTGAGCGAACTGGTACAGTACGAGCAGGAAGACCTGATGAAATTCCGCAACTTCGGTCAGAAATCACTGGCTGAGATTGAGCAGGTACTGACAGAACGTGGTCTGCACTTTGGTATGGACCTGGTGAAACTCGGTATCGATCTGAGCGAATTCTAAGCAATTAATTACGGGTCATACTTCGTACTTTGTATTTTTCGTACTTCGTACTTCGTATCTCGTACTTTTCATAACGTAGGCTGTAATTCCTGACACGGTACAGCTGAACTAAATTAACATGTCATGCGTCACGGAGACAAAGTAAAAAACCTCGGCCGTAAGAAAGCACACAGGGAAGCCCTGCTGAGCAACCTGGCCAGCCAGTTGATCCAGCACAAGCGGATCGTAACCACTACCGCAAAAGCGAAAGCATTGCGTGTATTTGTGGAGCCCATTATCACTAAAGGAAAGGATAACACCACGCATCAGCGTCGGGTGGTATTCAGCTACCTGCAGGATAAAGAAGCTGTTAAAGAACTGTTTGGTGCAGTAGCAGAAAAAGTAGCCGGCCGTCCTGGTGGTTACACCCGTATTATCAAGTTAGGATTCCGTCCTGGTGATAACGCGGATATGGCGATGATCGAACTGGTCGATTTCAACGAGATCTATGGTAAGGGTAAAGGCGAAGTGAAAACGGCTGCCAAGAAAACCCGTCGTTCAGGTGCAGCTAAGAAAAAGGCTGATGCCGAGAATACGGAAGCGCCCGCAACAGAAGATAAAGCCGCTGAATAAGATAAGCTAACATCTGTTTGATATAAATGCCTCCGGTTAACCGGGGGCATTTTTTTGTAATATAGACCTGCCCAGCCGGTCATTCTCCGGCAAATGAAGTATTTTCATGGGCCTGCTTGCACTATGGTATTTTGAAACTTTTTAAACCAACATCATGGATCATCCCTCCGGCAGGGCCTTACTGCAATTCCGCAATGAAGTAGGTGTACGCTTCCAGCTGTACAACAGTTTATTTACCTCACTTCCTTTTCACCGTATTGAAAAAACGGGAATCCTGTTATCCCTACTTTCCAATAATTGCGAGGAAGGCTATAAAAAGAAATTAAGTCCGTCCACGATTGTACAGGAGTTTTTTGACAAGCAGACTACCTATTCCAAACCGGATGAACGCAATGACCTGCTCTTTCGTTTTGTGCAATACATCGAAAGACAAGTGGTGCTCTTTGATGCACTGGAAGACGCGGCCTTCCGTTCCGTGCATGATATTAACGGGGTGGGAACCCTGAAACACCTGGAGTCGGAAGTATTGCAGGGAAAGAAAGAAGATTTACTGGCGGCCAAGCTGGATGATTTTGCCGTTCGCCTTGTGCTTACGGCTCACCCGACCCAATTTTATCCGGGTCCGGTATTAGGGATTATTAATGACCTTGCCAAGGCATTGGCCGATAACAATACCAACCTGATCAATACCTATCTGCAACAACTGGGAAAGACCCCTTTCTTTAAAAAGAAAAAACCTACGCCTTATGATGAAGCGATCAGCCTGATCTGGTACCTGGAGAATGTGTTTTACCCGGCTGCCGGGCGGATCATTTCTTCCCTGAAGAGTCAGTTTCCGGATGCGATGCATAATGACAACCCGGTCATCCGGATGGGTTTCTGGCCAGGTGGCGACCGGGATGGCAATCCATTTGTGACCAGTGATATCACCCTGCAGGTGGCCAATGCGCTTCGCGGAGGAATTATCAAATGCTATTATATGGATGTCCGGCGATTGCGCCGGCGACTCACATTTGAAGGAGTAGATGTACTCCTGCAGGAACTGGAAAGTAAATTATACAGCAACCTCTTTATTCCTGGCTATAAAACCAACCTGAGTAAAGAAGAGATCCTGGGGACGTTACAACAGGTAAGGGATATTATTATTCACCAGCACAATGGATTATTCCTGCACATGGTGAGTAACCTGATCAATAAAATCGGGGTGTTCGGATTGCATTTTGCTTCGCTGGATATCAGGCAGGACAGTTCGGTACATGGTAAACTTTACCAGGAGCTGGCGGAGAAAACAACGGCTTTACCGCCCGGCTATCTGAATATGAGCGATGATGAAAAAATCAACGCATTGGCTGAATTGGGAGCGCAGGAGACCGGTGCAGTTATAACCGACCCCATCCTGCAGGATACGGTACAATCAGTAAACGCCATCCGTGATATTCAGCAATACAATGGCGTGGAGGGCTGTAACCGTTATATCATCAGTCAGTGCAACAGCGCCCTGAATGCGATGGAAGTATATGGGTTGTTCCTGCTGGCCGGCTGGAATAAAGAAGCGATGAATGTTGACATTGTACCCTTGTTTGAAACCATTGATGACCTCCGGCATGCGGCCGGTGTCATGAAAACCTTGTATACGCATCCGGCTTATAAAGCCCATTTAAAACGAAGGGGCAATCAACAGACCATCATGCTTGGTTTTTCGGATGGCACTAAGGATGGGGGCTACCTGATGGCCAACTGGTGTATTTATAAAGCCAAGGAAGAACTCACGCGGATCAGCCGGGAGAATGAAATTGATGTGGTCTTCTTTGATGGCCGTGGTGGCCCGCCTTCCCGCGGAGGGGGCAAAACGCATAAGTTTTATGCGTCTATGGGGCATAATATCTCCAATAAGGAAATTCAGTTGACCATACAGGGACAAACGGTGAGTTCCAATTTTGGCACCATTGATGCCGCGCAATTCAATATTGAACAACTGCTGAATGCAGGCATCACGAATGACTTGTTTAATAACCGTGATACAACTTTTTCCGAGACTGAAGAAGAACTGTTGCTGGAACTGGCACAGGAGGGATTCAATGCATATAAGGCATTGAAGGACCATCCTTATCTTGCCGATTATTTATTACAAGTAAGTCCGTTGCGTTTTTACAGCGAAACGAATATTGGCAGTCGTCCGGCAAAAAGGGGGGGTGCTTCCGGATTATCATTGAAAGACCTGCGGGCCATTCCCTTTGCCGGTTCCTGGAGTCAGCTGAAGCAGAATGTAACCGGTTATTTCGGGGTAGGATCAGCCTTACAGACGATGGAGCAGAAAGGGAAACTCCTGCAACTTCAGAAGCTGTATCACCAGTCGCTTTTCTTCCGCACATTGCTGGACAACTGTGAGATGGCCATGATGAAGTCTTTCTTCCCGTTGACGGCCTTCCTGGCGCAGCACAAGCAGTTTGG
>CAZLRY010000363.1:0-3684 GCA_964561675.1 uncultured Chitinophaga sp. | reverse complement strand
ATCAGTAATCAATAATGAGTAGTAGCCTAAAGCAGATAAAGTCTTTATATAATATAGAAACTTCGAGAATCGATTTAGGAGCAGCCACTTTCAGACTGTTTTATTGAATAATGACTTTCCTGAGGTACTCATTACTGATTACTCATTACTCATCCTGCTTTCAAGCCGCATCTTCCTTTAATGCCTCCCCCCGGGCTACTCATTACTGATTACTCATTACTCATTCTACTAAATCTTCTTTATTCCCTCAAAAATCGACGTATAAAACGAACTAAATCCTTCAAAAAAATGGCGGAGGGAATCGGTGAATAAGTTCATAAAAGGTGGGTTAATGGTTAGTGGTTCGTGACTTACAGGCGTAAAACAACTGAATTTCAGGTTCATGGCCTATACCACAAAGAGGTAATTTTTTCCACGAACGTTGCATCCGGGCTGTTAAAAAACCATTAAATACCCATTGATGTAAAAAAGATTTGGTCTTTTCAATGTTTAAACATTAATTTTGTGGTATTAATTCAATTTTAAAAAATAATACCATGAGTGATTTAAGAACAAACGTAGACCAGCTGAACCAGATGATCCTGGAAGGAAAAATCCTGGACGCTTTTGATAAATTCTATGCAGAAGATGTGGTGATGCAGGACAATAACTACCCGGTTCGGGAAGGTAAGGCCCTGAATCGTCAATATGAAGAGGCATTTGTAGGCGGACTGACCGAGTTCCGTGGTGCCAAAGTGGTCAACACCCTGATCAGTGATGACCTGGCGGTTGTGGAATGGTGGTTTGATTACACCCACAAGGATTACGGGGTAAGAAACTACACCCAGCTTGCCGTACAACGTTGGAAAAACGGGCAGATCGTGGAAGAGAAGTTCTATTACAACAACTAATTGGTTGAGGCTTATCAATAAGTTTTGGGTAAAGTCACGGACTTCGCCCAAAACTTTTTACTTTTATATGGATACACCACAAATGGGCATAGAAAAAGATATACAACAGGCTAAATTCCGCAATGCACACCAGAAAGCAGGAATCAACCTGATTTATACTGTTGCCTGGATGCGCGATAAAACAAAGATGATTTTCGACTCCGAAGACATCACCTCCCAGCAGTTTAATATCCTGCGCATTTTGCGTGGCAGTTTTCCCCAACCACTTTCGACTCTGCAGATCCGGGAACGGATGCTGGATAAAATGAGCGATACCAGTCGTATTGTAGACCGTCTGATCGTAAAGGGACTGGTAAAAAAAGTAATCTGTAAGAATGATCGCCGCCTGGTGGATGTAGTGATCACCGACAAAGGCAAAAAACTCCTTGAACGCCTGGACCTGCGCCAGGATGAAATTGATGGAATACTCGGGCATCTTTCAGAAAAAGATGCTAATATTCTCAGTGACCTGCTCGATAAGGTACGGGATGGAGGCGAATGATGTAACTTCGCCCGATTATTCATTCCGAATCTGAAAACGACATGAAACAAATCCCTGCCTGGTTCCTTTTCCTGGCCATTTCCTCTTCTTTTTTCGCTTCCGCACAACCCAAATATGAATTCAGAGGTGTATGGATTGCCACGGTCAACAATATCGACTGGCCGCAGAGTGGTTATATCTCGCCCGAAAAACAAAAAGCCGATTATATCCGTCTGCTCGAATTGCACCAGCGCAATGGTATGAACGCGATGATTGTACAGGTACGTCCATCCGCTGATGCGTTCTATCCATCCCCCTACGAACCCTGGAGCGAATGGCTGACCGGCACGCAGGGAAAACCACCTTCTCCTTTTTATGATCCCCTGCAGTTCATGATTGAAGAAACGCATAAACGCGGTATGGAATTTCACGCCTGGCTTAATCCTTACCGGGCCGTACATAATCTCGGTACCTCATCCATTTCGGCAAATCATATCACCCGGATCCATCCGGAGTGGTTCCTCACTTATGGTGATAAAAAATTCTTTGATCCCGGGAATAAAGAAGGACAAAAATTTGTGGTAAATGTGGTCCGGGATATTGTAAAACGGTATGAGGTGGATGCCATTCATATGGATGATTATTTTTATCCGTACAGAATTCCCGGTAAGGAATTCCCGGATGCCGCCTCTTATGCCCGTTCCGGCACCAGCCTCGCCAAAGATGACTGGCGCCGCAGCAACTGCGATTCAATCATAGTCGCCATCAGTAAAGTGATCAAAGAAGAACGAAAACTTTGCCGCTTCGGCATTTCTCCTTTCAGCGTATGGAGAAATAAAGACAAAGACCCGGAAGGCAGTGACAGCCGGGCCGGTACCACCAATTACGATGACCTGTATGCAGATATCCTGTTATGGCTGAAAAAAGGCTGGATTGATTATGTGACACCCCAGTTATACCTCGAAATCGGGCATGATAAGATCGCTTACGAAAAACTGCTTGAATGGTGGAGCCGCCATAGTTATGGACGGCATATTTATATCGGGCATGGCATTTACCGCACCCTGGAGAAAGCGCCAAAGTGGAAGAATCCAGCCGAACTGCCCAACCAGATCAGTCTGCTCCGCCGCTATCCCAATGTACAGGGCAGTATCTATTTCAGCAGTAAAGCATTTGAAAAGAACCCCAATGGCTGGAACGACAGTCTTCAACAGAACTATTATAAGTACCCTGCCCTTTTACCACCCATGCGCTGGATCGATAATGAAAAGCCCTGGCCACCGATTGTCACCCGCAGTATTTCCAATGATTCCCTCATTCAGCTGGAAGTAAAACCCGATCCCCGCAATCATGTAGCCATAAAATACTATGTGGTGTACCAATATGCCGCTGACTCCCACAACGAGACTTTTGGCAATGTGCCCCGCTATTTATCAAAAATTGTCACTACACCTGAAGGCTTCCAGTTAAAAGAAAACCTTTCCTCCAGCCATTTCTCTTACCGTTATGTGATCACCGCCGTTGGCAAAAACAATAACGAAAGCGAAATGAGCGAGATCGCGATCCTGGTACAGCCGGGCGGGAAATGGGATTTTTACAGGCCGTAGTCCGGAAGTCGGAAAGTCCGGAAGACCGGAAGTAAGCGGCTTAAAGTAGAAATAGGTTTTAAGTCTGGATGACAACAACAATTATTTTTCATGCCGGGGAACTTTCAGTTCCCCGGTTTTATTCTATCGACTTTGGCGATGAAGAAAAAGTACCAAGGTATTGCTCTGCGAAGCTTGTAGCTTCGCATTTTCTTCCGGACTTTCCGTCTTCCCTACCGCACATACCAATAAAACGAAAACCCCATCACCCTGTTCTTCTGCCTGGTTTCCGGATGCTGGATATTCAGCAGGCTTTTGGAAAAATCTAGCCGAAGGCCATAGCTTGATTTTATCTCGTAGATAGCTGATATCATCCATCCCAGTTCAAAACGGCGGTATTCCTCTTTTTCTTTACGATGAACGTGATCTTTTGTTGGAATAAATCCCCCTTTCCAGTTTATGGTTCCATTAAACCCATACCCCAGGTAAGGACCGGAAGAAAAAAGAAACTGGTTTTCTTTTTCACTGGGAAATTTATACACCACCATAACAGGGATTTCCAGATAATTCAACCTGACCCGTTCAGAATCTTTTTTCATGGTGGAATCAGTCACAAACATGTTCGCCCCTTTTCCCGAATAGTGTATTCCGGTATTAATATACCATTGATCTTCCAGGGGTATTTCTA
>CAZLRY010000362.1:0-3698 GCA_964561675.1 uncultured Chitinophaga sp. | reverse complement strand
AGCCCGGTCAATGCCACTGCAACGGTAAGATCATCTCCAATTGAATCCAGTTTAGTACCGGCAATACTGGTCACGCCAAATCGTCTTGCCAGAAACCCATCAATCAGGTCAGTAAAAAAACTGAGCGCAATCCCCCACTTAAACAATTCATGTTTCCCGGTGAACAATAACCATAGCAATACCGGAACTGTAACAATGCGATACAGCGTTATGGCATTTATGAAGTAATATGGCTTTGGGTATGCAGGCAAGAGGTTGGGTGATTTAGAGGGTTCTTTCGTTCTTCGTACCTCGCACTTCGTACTTATGCAAGGTGTTTTCGGAACCATTCGCCTGCTATTTCGGCCACTTCCTGCAGTTTGCCGGGCTCTTCAAACAAATGGGTGGCTCCGTCAATCACCACAAGTTCTTTGGTACAGGAAAGACGTTCAAGCGCCTGTTGATTCAATTCGGTCACTTCATCATCGAGTGATCCTGTTATCAGCAGTACAGGTGCTTTCACCAATGGCAGGGCACGGAATGCCAGGTCGGGTCTGCCACCGCGCGACACAACGGCTTTAACAGTTCCAGGCATCAGCGATGCAGCGCCTAAAGCAGATGCGGCACCGGTACTGGCACCAAAAAAACCAATATGGTAATTACGGAATACAGGCTGCGCCTGTATCCAATGCGTAACACCCGCCAGCCGCTGGGTGAGTAAACTGATATCAAAGCGGGCGGAATTGGCAATGCTTTCCCGGGAGGTCAGGAGATCCACCAGTAAAGTGGCGATACCCTTTTCATTCAGTAACTCAGCCACATACTTATTGCGGGGACTAAAACGGCTGCTGCCGCTTCCATGGGAGAAGATAATAATACTGTCAGCATTCTCCGGCACTTCCAGTCTTCCTTCCAGGGTAACTGACCCCAGTGGTATAAACACATTTTCGCCTATTTCTTTTTTCATAATGGGGAAGCCGGTATTTGCCGTATTACCGCTATGAATGTACAGTGAGAATCAACAGTGCCGCAGTGAGTTCACTCATATACCTGAATGAATCTGGTCATAATAAACCGGCAATGAACCGGGACAAAGGGGTCCGTTTATGCAAAAAGAACTAGCTTTAAACAAAGGATTTATGTATGCCGGTCAGTTATCTTATTTACGGTTCGGGTGGGTTATTGGTTCTTACATTGCTGGTTTATCTTTTCAGCAGACGGAGAAAAGACTGATCATTTCTTTTTTTTCTTTGACGGCGCCATCAGGTCACGGATTACCACAGAAGCAGCCACAGCGCCGAATACAGCTGGTAAATAGGAAATGGTTCCGTAGGCCGATTTCTTATAATTCTTGCCGTCTGTCAGCATCAGGCTTTCTTTAATCGGTTCCTCCGGGGAAAAAACGGCTTTGATCCCTTTTCGGATTCCATAATTTCTTTTCAGTTGTTTACGCACCTGCTGGGCAAAAGGACAGTTATAGGTTTCAGAAATATCCACTACCTGCAGCCGGGTTGGATCGAGCTTGGCCCCGGCACCCATGCTGCTTACCACCGGCAAGCCACTTTCATAAGCCAGTTTAATGAACGTAATTTTTGGGGTAATGCTGTCAATCGCATCAATGATATAAGAAGGACGCTGCAGCAATTGCTGTTCCACCATGGCCGGATTGATGAATTCCCGTACAACTTCCAGCACCAGTTCAGGATTAATAGCCTTGAGCCGTTCCGCCATGATCAGGGCTTTAGACTCTCCGTGGTTGGTGGCCAGTGCCGGTAACTGCCTGTTACGGTTGGTAGGATCCACCACATCCCCGTCAATGATCGTCATCTTCCCCACCCCACTGCGGGCAATGAATTCAGCCGCATAGGAACCAACGCCACCAAGCCCCACTACCATTACATGAGAATGAGCCAACCGCTGCAAAGCCTCTTCCCCGATTAATAAGCTGGTCCGGGATAACCAGGAAAAATCTCTTGTCATAGTAGAACCGCGTTGCCGAAAACTGTTTCCGCATTTTTTTGAATCTGCAAAGCAAGGGAATTGTGGTCAATTGATAAAGCATTTGCTGCCAGTTGATAGATTTCCCCAATAGAAAGTTCCGCATTATCCGTTTCGAGGAAAAAACGGTTTGCAGGAACAGCCCGCAATACGTCCTGCATACCGGGCCGTTCCACTGCTTTTCCCAATGAAATATAGTAGCCTTTCCCGGTGATTCGCCTGGCTAATTGTGTGTTTTTATTGAATCCATGAAAGAGTACCGGCACCCGGATATTGGCTTCTTCCAATAAAGCCAGCACCTCTTCCCAGGCCCGTACACAGTGAATTACTAAGGGTTTCCCTATGGAATTTGCCCATTCGACCTGGGCCTGGAATACCTGTACCTGCAGGGAAAAGGGGGTGGTACATACTTTATCCAGTCCACATTCCCCAATAGCCAGTACCCGCTCATCCCGGCTTTGTGTCTGCAATACAAGGACCTGTTTTTCCCAATGAGCAGACGCAATATACCAGGGGTGAATTCCCATGGAATACAGTCCTGGCAAGGATTTCAGCTCACCAGGGGTGTTCAGGTTCTGCAGCCCCCATTCCCCTTTTTCCGGGGGGGTATGTGTATGAATATTGATATACAACCGGCAATTTTAGTACCACAATTTAGTAACTCCATTGGGTGAAACATCCCTTTTCATTGGGAAAAATGGGATTTACCTGTGGAAAAACAATCTTTAAAAATAGCATGGATTTTTTTCTCCCTGTGCGAACGAGTGTAGAAATAATCTATATTTGATTCCGGTATAACGCATACCCATTAACATTCAAAATCTAAAAAACATGGCAACAAAGAAAAAAGCAGCAAAGAAAGCCGCTGCTAAAAAACCCGTAAAGAAAGCCGCTGCTAAGAAGCCTGCTGCTAAAAAACCTGCTGCTAAGAAAGCTGCAAAACCCGCTAAGAAAAAATCTGCACGTAAACCCAATGCTGCTTTCATGAAAGCACTGACTCCCTCTGCTGCCTTAGCCGCTGTGGTTGGAGCAAAAGCACTGCCCCGTACAGAAGCTGTTAAAAAAATCTGGGCGTACATCAAAGCCAACAAACTGCAGGACGCTAAAAACAAGCGTAATGTAAACACTGATGCTAAACTGAAAGTTGTTTTCGGTAACAAAGCACAGGTTTCTATGTTTGAAATCGCGAAATTCCTCGGCAAACACCTGAGTTAATTTCATTCCACTTTATATTAAGAGGCTGCTTCAACTTTGAAGCAGCCTCTTTTTTTTGGCCACGCTTGTCCCGCCTCATGCGGGGAAAACACACGAAAGTTTTGCCTTTGGCAAAGGACTGCCTGCGGCAGGGTTAGCCACGGATCACACGGATCAGCACGGATTGAATTGCCTGCGGCAATATTTGTTGGCCACAAAATCACACGAAAGAACACGAAAAATACAGAAAGGCAGGCGCGAGTCCAGATTTGGATTTACTTTTCGTGTTCTTTCGTGTGCCATCGTGGCAACCATCCATTTGCCGAAGGCAAACTAAAAATCCGTGCTGATCCGTGTGATCCGTGGCCCCAGCTGTCGCAGACAGCTGTTTGCGAAGCAAACTCTTTCGAGTTCATTCGTGTGTTTTAGTGGCCAAAATCTATGCCTGCGAAGCAGGCTTATCCCTTTTGACTATTGGCTGATTTCCAAACGCCCTCTGAAACTCATGGGCGTACGGTTATTCAATT
>CAZLRY010000361.1:1289-3735 GCA_964561675.1 uncultured Chitinophaga sp. | reverse complement strand
TAATGCGATAACAGCAATTTCAGTTGTTCCGCCGCCTATATCAATAATCATATTCCCCACGGGTTCTTCCACATCTATACCAATACCCAGGGCTGCGGCCATAGGTTCATGAATCAGGTAAACTTCTTTGGCACCAGCCTGCTCGGCACTGTCACGCACCGCTCTTTTCTCCACTTCTGTAATGGAGGAAGGTATACAGATCATCATTCTCCAGCTGGGGGGAAACAGGGGTTTCTTGGGATAAACGAGTTTGATCAGTTCCCGGATCATCAGCTCGGCCGCATTGAAATCGGCAATTACACCGTCTTTCAGGGGACGTACAGTCCGGATACTTTCATGGGTCTTCTCGTGCATCATGAGGGCTTTCTTACCCACGGCCAGTACTTCCTTGGGATTGTTCCGGTTCAGCGCCACAATACTCGGCTCATTCACCACTACTTCATCATTATGTATTATCAGGGTATTCGCGGTACCCAGGTCAATAGCTATTTCTTGCGTAAACCAGTTAAAAAGTCCCATGTATTTTATTCGGATTTACCTGCCTACGGTATATCCGCCGGTTCAGAAAAGACGGGCAGACAGGTTGTGGCAAAGTTGAAGGAAATAATTTGAATTTACAAGGCAAAAGCCTTGCCAGACAAGGTTTTTTTTCAGGTTGAATTATTGTGTTGCTCCGGAAGTGGCAGTTGCAACTGCATATTTTCTTTTACCTTCAAATTATGCGCATCATTACCCGCACCGTCTGGATCCTTTCATTGGTAAGCTTACTGGCAGATATTGCCAGTGAAATGCTTTACCCGGTAATACCTGTTTACCTCAAGGAAATCGGTTTTAGTGTTCTGCTCATTGGCATACTGGAGGGCGTTGTGAATTTTACAGCAGGTATCAGCAAAGGGTATTTTGGCAAACTCAGTGATGAAAAAGGACTTCGCCTGCCCTTTGTCAAACTGGGTTATTTCCTGAGTGCCGTGTCAAAACCCATGATTGCTTTTTTTACCCAGGTCAGCTGGATTTTCCTCGCACGTACCACTGACCGGCTGGGAAAAGGTATCCGCACTGCAGCCCGGGACGCCCTGTTATCTGCAGAAGCCACCCGGGAAACAAAGGCCCGGGTATTCGGATTTCACCGCAGTATGGATACCGTTGGAGCAGCTATCGGTCCACTGGTGGCCCTTTTTTACCTGGCCATGTACCCCGGTGCTTACAAAACACTGTTTATGCTGGCATTTGTTCCGGGCATATTGTCTGTTTTGCTCATTTTCCTGCTTAAAGAAAAAAAACAGCCGGTTTCCACCCTGGGGAAGGGGCATTTTTTTTCTTTTCTGAAATACTGGACCATTGCGAGTCCGGGCTTTAAAAAAATTGTTCCGGCCTTGTTGCTCTTTGCCCTTTTCAACAGTTCGGATATCTTTCTGCTTCTGGTCACCAAGGAAGCAATCGGGAACCAGGTCATCCATATTAACGGATTGGCGTTTAATGCCGATAGTATCACCATTGCAGCTTATGTGTTTTATAACTTGTTTTATGCCGCCATCTCCTATCCGGCGGGTATGCTGGCCGACAAGGTCGGTTTCCGGTATGTGGTGATTACAGGTATGATTTTATTTGCAATTGTATATGGCGGTTTTGCCTTTAACCCCTCCATACCGGTTATTTTCTCCCTGTTTGCCCTCTATGGATTTTATTCTGCCTTTACCGAAGGCGTTATTAAAGCCTGGATCACTAATTTATCCGGCAGCACAGACACCGCCACCGCCATTGGTTTTTATACCTCCGGAGAGAGTATTGCAGCCTTGTTTGCCAGCATCATTGCCGGTGCGGTCTGGACAGGATTCGGGAGTGCATTTACCTTTCTGACCAGTGCCGGAATTGCATGCCTGGTGGCCTTTTACTTATTGATTACCAGGAAACAATCAGCCTGAAGCTGCAATTTTCCGCTTCTAAAACTCATTTTGGCACAGTAATGGCGAAAGGGGGGTAGCAATCATTTATCCACTAAAAATCAATGTATGAGAAAGGTTATTGTTCAGTGCGTTTTAAGTGCGGCCACCCTTTTATTTTTCAGTCATCAATCCGCTGCCCAATCCGGTTATCAGACCGCTCTTGGAGTAAAAGTATGGGACGGCGGTGGTATCTCCCTGAAGCATTTTGTAAATGGGAACAATGCTCTTGAAGGAATCGGGTATTTCTGGAGACAGGGAGCCCGTATCACCGGTTTATATGAAATTCACGGAGCTATCAATAATGCCGGCGGACTTCAGTGGTATATCGGTCCCGGTGCACACATCGGTTTCTATAATGACCGTTATGGCAACAGAAACTTTATTGGTATTGATGGTGTACTCGGCCTGGATTATAAATTCAGCGGTGCCCCCATCAACGTTTCCATCGACTGGCAGCCCTCGTTTGAGTTTGGAGATAACCGGGGGTTTGTGGGGAATTGGGG
>CAZLRY010000361.1:0-1189 GCA_964561675.1 uncultured Chitinophaga sp. | reverse complement strand
GGCAGTTGCAGTAATGGATAGCCCCGATACAGCATGATAAACAGGGCGGCCCGGCAGGCAGCAGGAGATAAAGAACGTTCAGTATCCACTGATCCGTCGGCGAATACCTGGTCAAAGGCAGAGAGGTTATTCCGTTCGGCTTCGGCGAGACTGGACCGGTAGCTTTCCTTGTAATGATCCCAGAATGCAGCATCCGCGCCTCCCTTCAGGAAGGGCATACGCTCCAGCCAGTCATTTACTAATTGCAATAAGGAAGTGGCGGCTTCTGCATCCTTTATCACGGATACATGTTCCTGTTTTAACTGGGATGTATAATATTCCTTGCCATGGCGGTGTTCAAATTTGAGTCCGAGTTTAGCTTCGAGCTCTTTGAACTGCCAGCTCTGAAAACCGGAGGCCGGTCGTAACATATCCCTGAAATCGAGAAAGTCCATCGGGGTCATGGTCTCCATGATATCCACCTGGTGTACCAGCACCCGCAGGATGGTGACACATCGGCTGAGCCGGTGAACAATGGTCTGCAGTTCTGGAGAATTATCATTCAGCGCAGGTTGCCGTAAAATACCGGCTACCGAATCCACTTCATGGTGCAGTTGTTTAAACCAGAGTTCGTAGGCCTGGTGGATCACAATGAACAGCATTTCATCATGCGCGGGCAACGCGTGCTTTACGCTTTCAGGTGCCTGGGCATTCAGGATTTTTTCGAGCTGCAGGTAATCGTGGTAATGCACTTCCATATCAGTGGCAATAGTATAATAAGGAGAATCCGGGCTGTTTATTCAAATTCAAAACCGATGTCCTGGCGGTAATTCATATCAGTAAAAGTAACTTTCTGCATTTCTTCTTTAGATATCTCTACGGCATCAAAAATACTGCGGCCATAAGAAGTAATACAAAAAACACGGCCACCGCTGGTCACAACCTTCCCGTCTTTCAAACCGGTACCCATATGAAACAGGAGACTGTCTTCGGTATTGATGCGATCGATTCCGTTGATTTCATACCCTTTTGCATAATCACCCGGATAACCGCCACTGACCGCCACCACCGTACAGGCGGTGCGTGGATCTGTTTCAATTGTCATTTTATCCAGTTGCTGGGTAGCTACGGCATCCAGCAGGTCCACCAGGTCGTTTTTCAACCGGGGAATCACTACTTCTGTTTCGGGATCACCCATCCGGCAATTATA
>CAZLRY010000360.1:0-3748 GCA_964561675.1 uncultured Chitinophaga sp. | reverse complement strand
TTTTTTCTTATTCAGGAAATAAAGTAACAGAAATACGCCGAGAATGGCCACCAGGAAGGAGACGGCCATGATTTCCAGTTTGCCGGCAAAAAAGCTTTTCTTATTCGGATCTTTTTCCATGGTGAGCATCACCAGGTCTTTGGAAAGATTTGCCAGATCCGCTGTATCCAGTCCGTCATAATAACCGCGCACATGACGGTTACTGTCGATCAGGACAAATTTATCACTATGTACAAAATTGGTGTCCACGCCCTCGCCATCGATCAGCTGCAGTTTTATCTCATTCAGGGCAAAGTCGTAGATCTGCTTGCGATCGCCGGTGAGCAACCACCAGGTTTCCGGATTGATCTGGTAACGGTTGGCCCAGTATTTCAGCCGTTCTACCGAATCCCTCTCCGGATCAATGCTGATGGAGAGAAAATGGACAAGCTTATTGGTTTTGTCACCTACTCTTTTGCCATTGTGAATAGAATTGGCCAGTCGCTTCATATTCTCCGTCATGCCCGGGCAGATGGTAGGACAACGGGTAAAGAAAAAATCAGCAATGACGATTTTCCCTTTCAGGCTATCCCAGGTCACGTGTTTGCCGTCCTGGTTGGTGAGAGCGATATTGGAAACCGTATGCCAGATCGTATCACTGACCCGTTTACCTTTCTCGGTATTGCTGATAATAGAATCCGGCAGATAATGCCGGGGCATGTGGATATTCGTTTCGCTCTTGGTTTTTACGATAAAGTATGAAACCAGGGGAATCATCAACGCAATCAGCACAGCTATCAGGGCTTTCTTGTTCACATGTATGCTATTAAAAAAGTAAAACCATTAAACCGCCTGCAGGTTCGCCGGACAGACGGTTTAATGGTTAAAATCAGTATTTCCTTCTAGTGATCTTATTCTTTACCGCTGGCAGGCGCAGCAGGCTTGGCTTCTTCCTTATGTGCTCCGTGTTTGGCGGGCATTGTGGTCTCCTGGAAATGCTTGTCATACTTGTTACGCAGGTTTTTATAGGAATTGCCATCCCAGATAAAAGCGGCGATAAACCAGATAAAGAGCATCAGGGGCACTACAATGGTCATGATCATGTTCCGGATCTCATCACCAAGGTGCATAAACACGGATACGATATAATAGGCTTTGGCCAGGGTCAGGATACATACCATGCCTTTGAAAGCCAGGATGGCAAAATCGCTGGGATTATCCCCTTTGTGCATGAAATAGATGATATAACCGATAGCCAGTTCCACAATGGTAATGGCAGAAAGTATAACGGTGGTTCTCCATACTTTCTTTTTAAACGTCGCATCATCAGCGTGTTCGTGGTGGACCGTTACTTCTTCAAATGCAGGATGTTGCATAGTATTTTTAAATTTCGATTTTTAAAATAGTTAATAGTCCGTTGCTGTTATATCAAATAGAAACACAGGAAAACGAATACCCAAACCAGGTCTACAAAGTGCCAATAGAGCCCTGCCTTTTCGATCATCAGGTAATGTCCCCTGTTCTTGAATACATCTTTATCCGTCATAATATACATCACAATATTGATGATCACCCCGGAGAAAACGTGGAAACCGTGGAAACCCGTAATGCCATAAAAATAACCGCCGAAAGCAACCGGTCCTTTGGTCCTGATATGCAGTTCGTCCAGGTTAATATTGCTGATGAGTTGCTGATCGGTCATGGCCGCCAGTTGCTCATGCCCAAGACTATGATTGCTCATATGTGCCAGGTTAACGAGTGTTTCATGGGGGGTCTTTGTCAATGCAGCATTCACGTCCGCATGAGCCGCCAGGTCACCCCATGGATTCGCCCGCATGGTTTGTCCGATGATATCCAGTTTGCCATCCATTAATACAGCATGTTCACCGGTAATCAGGTGATGCCACTCCCAGGCCTGACAGCTAAGGAACGCCAGACCACCTACGATGGTCCAGGCCAGCCATTTCATTACCCCTGCTTTATCACCTTTGTGACCGGAATGAACGGCCAGTACCATGGTCACCGAGCTGATGATCAGGATAAAGGTCATCACACTCACGAAAGCAAGCGGAAGATCGGCATGACCGGCTCCCGGAAATGCATTAAATACCACGTTGGGATCCGGCCAGAAGTTCTGGGAAAAGCGGATAGACCCATAGGAGATGAGGAAAGCGCCAAAAGTAAAGGCATCACTCATTAAAAAATACCACATCATCAGCTTGCCATACTCCAGGTTGAAGGGGCTCTTACCACCGCTCCACCACTTGGTCTGATGTACTGTTGCTGTTGTCGCCATGTCAGTTGTCAGGTTTTACTTGTTTCGTTATGTCGGTTAGTTCTTGCCGAGTACCAGGAAAAAGACCAGCAGGTAAATCCACAAGGCATCTACAAAATGCCAGTAAGTTGCGGCCACTTCCACGGGTACTGAGCTGTAATTCTTTGTTTTTCCCAAAAAGCCCTTGATGAACATGATCAGCAGGACGATCAGTCCGCCAACCACGTGCAACGCATGTAATCCGAAGATCACATACAGGAACTGTCCGCCACCGGACCCTTTAAAGGTAACTTTCTGCTCCCAGAGCTGCTGAAAACCGAGCCACTGGCATATAATAAATGCAGCGCCCAGTACCACCGTTACCCCGATCAGGAAACGGTACTTGCTCATTTCACGGTCTTTAAAAGATCTTAAGGACAGCTGCATGGTCAGGCTGCTCAGCAGGATCATTCCGGTTGAAATCCAGAAGATCATCGGGAGCGCAACCGGAATCCATTTGTCCTGGTTACTTTTAACGATAAATGCACTGGTCAGACCTGCAAACATCATGATCAGGCTGCCAATCGCCACCCAAAGGGTGAACTTATGGGGGTGCATCTTTTGTTTTTCTTGTTTACTCACTATATCCATCCCGCTTTTTTAAATTCTACATTTTACTAAGTAATAAAGCAAACATAACCACCGGCAGGTACATATAACTGCCAAACATCACCCGGCGTGCCGCACTTACTTCCATGGTCCGGTAAAGAACCACACAACGGCCGATCATAAACAGGTTTGCCACTATAATCATTCCGATACTGATCATACCCGCTACGGTGTCATAACTGCACATTCCGTTAAAATAAGGAAGTACGGTTACGGGAACCAGCAACAGCGAATACGCAATGGTCTGAATCGCCGTAAATTTTGTTGGTCCCTCATTGGCGGGTAAGAGCTTAAATCCAACCGCTGAATAATCCCGGTGTGCCACCCAGGCAATCGCCCAGAAATGGGGGAATTGCCAGAAAAACTGGAAGGCAAACAGGATCCATCCTCCGGTTGACAGCTGATCATCTCCCGCGGCCCAGCCAATTAAACAAGGAAGGGCTCCGGGTACAGCTCCCATCAGCACCGCGATTGAATTGACTTTCTTCAACGGGGTGTAGATAAAAGCGTAGAGGAACAGACTGAAGGCCGCGAGTCCCGCTGACAACCAGTTGAAGTAATAGCCCAGCATCAGTACACCGGCAATGCCGGTGATGATGGCAAAGGCCCATCCTTCTCCCACGGACACCCTTCCGGATGCAATGGGCCGGGTGGACGTACGCTTCATCTGCGCATCGGTATCTTTCTCCACCACCTGGTTGATCGCGTTGGCGCTGCCTGTTACCAGCATTCCGCCTGCAAAGAGCAAAAAGATCATGGTCCAGTTGTACTCGACCACTTTAGGGGCCAGCAGGTAACTGATTACACTGCTGAATACCACCATGATACTCAGTGAAGGCTTCATCA
>CAZLRY010000359.1:0-3759 GCA_964561675.1 uncultured Chitinophaga sp. | reverse complement strand
GACGGTGATACGATTTCTGTTTACCTTGATAATAAACTGGTATTGTCGGATAGAAGGCTGACCGCTGCACCACTTATTTTACGATTTGATATGAATGAACAGCAGGACGAACATGAACTGACCATGGTCGCTGAAAATCTGGGAACCATACCTCCTAACACTTCCCTGATGATCGTGGAAGCCGGGACGCAACGTTTTGAAGTCCGGATTACGTCTACCGAACAGAAAAACGCGGTGGTGAAGTTCAGGTACCTGAAACCGGATAAGCAATAATTGCGGTCCGCATACCTGATTTATAAAATTGCCGTTGCTGTATTTTTTTCAGGACCGCTCCTTTTTTCCTTATTTTTCCACTGTTATGGCAAGGCAACTTTTTGTTTACATATTATTATTTACCGGTATTTCATTGCCGGCTCAGAATATTAACGGCATCTGGAAAGGGAAAGTGGTGATGGCCCCCAGCGGGTGTTTTCCCGTTTATCAGATCGAACTCCAGTTACAGATGGCCGGCTCCCATATTACCGGCACCGCTTACCATTTTTCAGATTCCTCCAATTATTTAAAGGAAAATTTTGAAGGAACCTATAACCGCGACAGTAATATCATCACAATCCAGGAAATCGGGATTGTAACTTTCAAAATCAAAGAAGACTGTGTGCCCTGTATCAAAACCTACAAGCTGAGTTTTCACCGGGGCGGCGGAAATGTGGTAACGGAGGAACAATTGCGCGGCACCTGGTCTACTCCTACCGGGAAAGCAATTGACGGAAAAACAATATGTGAACCGGGTTCAATTGTACTGACCCGCTTTGATAAATCTATTTTTAAACCGGATGTTAAATTACCTCCTTCGCTGACGAACCGGAAAGCGGAACTGGTTAAGGAAATAAAAGTGGATACCGGGAATATTAAAATTGATTTTTATGACAACGGGCAGATTGATGGGGATACGATTTCTGTTTACGTGAACAATATGCCGCTTGTATCCAACCGGATGCTGAAAACACAACCGGTCTCCGTGAACATCCGCGTAGATCTGAAGAAAACAACACAGGAAGTTATTATGGTAGGTGAAAATCTCGGATCCATTCCACCTAATACAGCGTTGATGATCATTACAGCCGGCACTAAACGCTATCAGCTGTATCTTACTTCCGATGAACAAAAAAATGCGATGGTGCGGTTTATATACGAGCAACCCGCAACTGGAAAAATTCCCTGAGGAATGTTTGTCGTAGAAACACTACAAAATCGATCGTCAGTTAATTATAAACAATTAAATGGCTTATCTAAATGTAAATACAACACTTAATTATTGGTGGGGTAATTAATATAAACTAACTTCATACTGCAAACAATTTTAATTTCCTCAATTTATTTGACACAGGAAAGCTCCCTAACCCGGGGCTTTTTTGTTGCCGGTACTTCATCAGAATTTGAAGTTCCAGGTGACAGCTGGTAAGACGGGGAAAAGTGAAACCTGTTTGGTAGATACCTGCAGGTCATTGGTTGCAATACTGCCTTCCTGATCAAAATAGAGGAAATAAGGATTCAGCCGGCTGTAGACATTATAAATGCTGAATACCCAGGAACTGCTGAAGTTTCTTTTCTTTTTGGGAACCGGCGTATAAGTGGCGGAGAAATCCAGCCGGTGATAAGCTTTCATCCGGTATTGATTCAGGGAACTGTATTCCTGTGTCAGCACGCCATTGATAACATAAAAACGTTCAGGTAAAGTAATCGCATTACCTGTTCCAAATACAAATACCGCCCCCAGCTTCCATTTTTTCCCTGCATCATAATTACTGACAACGGAGAGGTCATGTCTCCGGTCATAACGAGCAGGATACCGTGCGCCTTCATTCAGTTGTTCGAATTTTCTCCAGGTCCAGGACAGGGTATAGCCCACCCATCCGGTCAATCGTCCTCTTGTCTTATTCACGAAAAACTCGGCCCCGTAACTCCAGCCTTTTCCAAATACAAATTCGTCTTCCGGATCAGTCAGTGAAGGGGTATAGCCTTCCTTATACTCGACCTGGTTACGCATGTCCTTGTAATAAACTTCCACAGAGGTTTCATACCGGTTGTCGGAAAAATTCCGGAAGTATCCGGCAGAATACAACCAGCTTAGTTGCGGCCGGACAATATAAGTACTGGGTACCCAGAGGTCGGTAGGCAATGTAGTACCTGCATTTGTCACCAGGTGGATATACTGGTAATTGCGGGTTACGGCCGCTTTTATAGATGATTCATCATCCAGGGCATAGCGGATCGTCATCCTGGGTTCCAGACCGCCATAAGCTTTTACCGTTTTCAATCGGGAATAAAAAGTACTGTCCAGTTTATTTCCATTTGCATCACGGGTATAAAGCATATAGGGCCCCACCTGGTTGAAACTGCTCCAGCGTACTCCATAATTGATTTTAATTTTTTCACCTATCTCCCAGTCATCCTGTATATACAAGGCCGCTTCCATGGCATATTTGGCACCTTCATTATTCGGGCTGAATACGACAGAATCCTGTCGGCCGGTCACTACATTGGGTATAAATTTATGATGGGTAATCAGTCCGCCGAATTTCAGTTTGTGATTGGGCAAGGGGTAATAGTCAAAATCCGATTTGATCGTCACGTCCCGGATACCGGAGGATAAACCGATCTCAAAATTTTCCTGTGCTGCGGAGAATTTAAAGTTGTAATCATTGTATACGGCCGTGGTATTGGCGAAAAGGCGCCGGTTGAACACATGATTCCACCGGAGGGTGGCGGTTGAATTTCCCCAGGGAATATTGGTATTAAAAGAACGTTTTGAATTTCTGAAGTCAAAGACATCCCTGCCGAAATAACCGCTCAGGTAAAGCCGGTCTTTATCCGAAAACCGGTAATTGACTTTGGCGTTCATATCATAGAAGTAATAACCTGAACCATAAAAACTGCTGCTCTTGCTTACAAAAGGTTTTACCAGGGCATCAATATACGTTCGCCGGGCAGAGATAATAAAAGACGCTTTTTCCTTTTGAATCGGGCCCTGAACTGAAAAACGGGAGGCAATTAAACCAATCCCTCCTTCCGTTTGAAACTTATTTATGTTTCCTTCTTTCATCGTCACATCCAGTACGGACGAAAGCCGGCCTCCATACTGGGCCGGCATTCCTCCCTTAATCAGGGACACATTTTTAATGGCATCCCCATTGAAGATCGAAAAGAAACCAAAAAGATGACCGGTATTATAAACCACCGCATCATCCAGCATGATCAGGTTCTGATCAGGACCGCCGCCACGCACATAAAAACCGGCATTCCCCTCTCCCGCACTCTGTACGCCCGGCAATAACTGGATAGCTTTGAGGATATCCACTTCTCCCATAAATGCAGGAATCGCCCTCACCTGATTCATGGTCAGATCAATTTTACCCATCTGCGCATTCTTCACATTGCCGTCTCTTTTTTTACTATATACCACGACTTCATTGATCAGGGCTGATTTGGAAAGCAAACCGAAATTCAGCGTCTGGTTGGCCCGCAGACTGACCGGAACAACCCGTCCTATATAGGAAACATGCGAAACCTGTATCTCGTATTCCCCCTCATCGAGGGTAAGTGAATAAAAACCATATTGATTACTGGTCACTCCTCTTGACTGGCCATTCACGGATACCGATGCGCCAATAATGGTCTCGCCGGAAAGACTGTCTTTCACATATCCGTTCAGGGTATAGCGGTTCTGGGCGACTAAACCGGAAGACAGTAATAAAAGGG
>CAZLRY010000358.1:0-3761 GCA_964561675.1 uncultured Chitinophaga sp. | reverse complement strand
CCTATGAGTAAAAGAGTACGTGTACGTTTTGCACCCAGTCCTACAGGCGGTCTTCACCTCGGTGGCGTGAGAACGGTTTTATACAATTACCTGTTTGCCAGAAAACATGGTGGCGATTTCCTGGTACGGATAGAAGATACCGATCAGAACCGCTACGTTCCCGGAGCGGAAGAATATATTTTCGAAACGCTTAAATGGTGCGGTCTTGAACCCGATGAAAGTGTACAACACGGCGGTAATTATGGCCCTTATCGTCAGAGTGAACGTAAAGCCAGTTACCGGAAATTTGCTGAACAATTAGTCAATGCAGGCCAGGCTTACTATGCGTTTGATACCCCGGAAGACCTGGAAGCCATGCGACAGGATTATAAAACGCCGGAGAATCCTTCTCCCCAGTACGATCATACGATCCGGATGAAAATGCGGAATTCCCTCACTTTAACCGCTGAGGAAACCGCCCAATTACTGGCCAACGGAACCCGCTATGTGATCCGGATTAAAATGCCGGAAAATGAAACTGTCTCCTTCACCGATATGATCCGTGGCGAAGTGCGTTTTGAAACCGGCACCGTGGATGATAAAGTATTACTGAAAGCCGATGGCATGCCTACCTATCACCTCGCCGTGGTGGTGGATGATCAGGCCATGGAAATCTCCCATGCTTTCCGCGGGGAAGAATGGCTGCCTTCCGCTCCTGTTCATATTCTATTATGGAAATACCTGTTCGGTCTCGATCAGATGCCGCAATGGGCGCATTTCCCACTGATACTCGGCCCCAATGGTAAACTCAGCAAACGCGACGGAGCCAAATATGGTTTCCCCGTATTTGCCATGAACTGGACGGATCCCAAGTCCGGTGAACTCACCGAAGGATTTAAAGAAAAAGGATTTTTACCCGAAGCTTTTATCAATCTGCTCGCCTTGCTGGGTTGGAATGAAGGCACGGAACAGGAGATCTATTCCAAAGAAGAACTGATCGAAAAATTCTCGATGGAACGGGTGCATAGTGCGGGTGCGAAGTTTGATTATGAGAAGGCGAAGTGGTTTAATCATGAATGGCTGAAGAGGTTGGAGGTTGGAAGTTGGAGGTTGGAGGTTAAGACCCTGCTAACGGAGAAAGACATTACTGTATCGGACGATGCTGTATTGGATAAAGTAATTGGTTTAGTAAAAGACCGTTGTCAGTTACTCACTGATTTCGTGCAACAGGCCGGCTATTTTTTCAAGACGCCTGAAACACTCGATACGGCTGCTATAAAACCCAAATGGAATGAAGCAAAGGACCTGTTCTTTGCAGAACTGATCCGTAATTATGAGCTGGCCACAGAATGGGAGGCCCATACGCTGGAAAATAATTTTAAAGAGATCGCTGCGGTGAATGACCTGAAGCCGGGTGAACTGATGCTCCCTCTCCGCATCATGCTGGTGGGTGGTAAATTCGGTCCCGGGGTATTTGACATTGCGGCTATACTGGGAAAAGCAGAAACGATTAAGCGGATGGAGACCGCACTGGCCTTGTTGAAATAGATTAATCAGTCGCTTATCAACCCTGCTTTTGTATCTGTTCCATCAATGAAATAAAAGTAGTGTTGCCCAGCGATTCAATCATCCGGAGGTCTTCTTCCGCCAGTTGAAACAATCCTGCCGTATTGCCCTGCACCTGTTCCGGTGTGCGTATTCCCGGAATGATCACTGACACTTCCGGATAACTGAGCAAATAACTCAATGCCAGTTGGGTTTTACTGCAAGTATATTTTTCGCAAAGCTGCCAGACCGGGACAAGGGCCTTTGCACAAGCTTCAACAATAGACGGCACCAACCGGTTTTTCCGATGATCATTTTCCGGGAAAGAAGCTCCCGAATCAAATTTACCCGTGAGCAGGCCAAACTGCAGGGGCATACGGACAATGACCCCATAGCCTTTTTCGCCGGCCTGTTTCAGCAAAGGCAGACTGCGTTGATTGATCAGGTTCAGCACCAGCTGAAACCCGTTGCCCAGTTCCTGCTCCATCAGATAACCGGCTTCGGGATAAGGATCAAAGGTATTCAGCGACAATCCCCAGTAACGGATCTTCCCGGCCGCTTGCAATCGCATCATGGCTTCAATGCAATCCCCTTGTTGTAAATGGGTCATGCGGGCTGTGTGCAACTGATAAAAGTCAATACTATCTCTTTTGAGCCGCCGGAGGGATTGATCACAGGCGCTCAAAATATAATCGGCCGTATAATCTACCGTGAACTGTTCATTCCGGGATACATTACCTACTTTGGAAGCCACCAGGATATCCTTCCTGTTCCCTATGATATTACCCAATAATTCTTCCGAATGTCCCAATCCGTAAATATCAGCCGTATCAAAGAAATTGATCCCGGCTTCAATCGCGGCCAGGACTGCCGCTGCTGAAATACGATCATCCACATCTCCCCATCCGATGGCTGTGGAGCCGATCATTGCCCCGCCACCGATGGCCCAGGCACCAAAACCCACTTCGCTGACGCGTAAATCCGTATGACCGAAATTCCTGTACTGCATGACCTAAATTACGTGCTGGTAACTTAAACCAGCTAAATTTGTAAAAGAAAATTTGCCAGATGAACAGACCTATCAGAGTTTTAGTGGCCAAATGTGGACTCGATGGCCATGACCGGGGTGCCAAAGTAATTGCTACCGCCCTCCGGGATGCCGGCATGGAAGTGATCTATACCGGACTTCGCCAGACCCCGGAAATGGTGGTAAGTGCCGCCCTCCAGGAAGATGTGGATGCCATTGGTATCAGTATTTTATCCGGCGCCCACAATACTGTTTTTCCCAAAGTGATTGCCCTGATGAAAGAAAAACAACTGGATGATGTACTGCTGACCGGTGGCGGCATCATTCCGGATGAAGACATTGAAGAACTGAATAAAATCGGTGTGGGCCGTCTATTCCATCCTGGTACCAATACGCATGAGATTGCAGACTATATTACCGGCTGGGTAAAAGAACACCGCAATTTCTGAAATCACCCTTTTTTACCAATGGCCGGACCCCTCCTGCCCGGGTATGAATTATCCTTCGGGGACCACTGACCGAAGAACCCGGAATAATTGTTTATTTCAATTATCCATCTTATCTTCCGGCTGCGCAGTGATTGCTACTGTTGCCCGCTACGGTTATATCCACTTAGACTACCATTACTTCTTTTTTTTATCGTAAACTGATTACGTATGGAATCACATTCCCTGCTTGCCCGGTATGGTGCAGATCCCCGTGTATGGGATGAAATGTTTGGCAAAGACGGTATCCGCTCTGCCTACCGGAATATCGTTTCCGCCATCCAGGATTTGTCAGCCGATGAAATGACGCACAAAGATGAACTGGCCAAAAAACTGTTCATGAGCCAGGGCATTACGTTCACGGTTTACAGCAGCGGGGAAGGCATTGAAAAAATCTTCCCCTTCGACATTATTCCCCGTATACTGGAAGCCGCCGAGTGGAAACATATTGAAGAAGGGATCAAACAGCGGCTGAAAGCACTGAACATTTTCCTTAAAGATATTTACCACCAGCAGTTCATTATTAAAGACGGGATCGTACCGGCCAAACTGATCTACTCCTGTCCCAACTTCGTACGGCAGATGGTAAATGTGAATGTGCCCTTTGATATCTATACCCATATCTCCGGAATCGACCTGATCCGTGATCATGACGGCACGTACTATGTGCTGGAAGATAACCTGCGTACACCATCGGGGGTTTCGTATATGCTGGAGAACCGCAG
>CAZLRY010000357.1:0-3770 GCA_964561675.1 uncultured Chitinophaga sp. | reverse complement strand
CATTTCTTACCAGGAAGATCCCTGGAAAGTGCCTGAAAAATATGAAAAGCTGACAAACCCTGTACCAGCCGATGAAGCCTCCATTGCTTCCGGTAAAGAATTGTATGATTATTTCTGTTTGTCCTGTCATGGGACAGATGGTAAAGGTTCCGGGAAGAGGGCTTACAAACTGAATAACACCCCGACAGATTTCACCTTAGAGATTTTTCAGAAACAGTCCGACGGTGCCATGCTTTACAAGATTTATTCAGGACATAGTGATATGCCCGGCTTCAAAAAAAGAATTCCAGGTAACCAGGATGCCATGGATGGCAGTTTTGGAAAAACCAGGATTCCTGGTGATCTGGTGAATTATATCCGGACTTTTGGTAAGAAAAATCTACACCACTAAACATAAGATTCCTGTTTTAAATCAACCCTGCCTGTTGACCAGGTGGGGTTTTTTTAAAACTACCTGCTTATTAAAATAATTCAGATAAAACAGCATTTCATTAATAATTGATTATCAATTATTAATGGTTTTTCAAACCGTATATCAATAAAACACACCGTTCCTAACATATAACATGGTTCCTTGTATTATATAGTACTATATTTACGAAAATATGTTATATGAAAATGATCTTTTTGTTTACGCTGGGCTTCTTTCTTGTCAACCAATCAACAGCACAATCCAAGACGGAGCAATTAGTTGATTTACTGGAAACGTATCATGAATTGAATACGTTTAACGGAAGTATTTTAATACAACACAAAGGAGATATACTGCTGAATACTGGATTTGGATATAAAAACACGTCTGAAAAAAGCAAAGCATACAGTACATCTGTTTTTCAAATAGGTTCAATTACCAAACAATTTACAGCAACTGTTATGCTGAAATTAGAAGAAAAAGGCAAACTATCAATTCAGGATCCGGTTTCAAAATATATACCTGCATTAAATGTTGCTGACAAAATAACGATCTATCAACTGCTGACCCATACTTCAGGGATTTATAATTACACCGACAATAATGAATTTATGCAGCACCATCTTGAGCAACCAACCAGCCAGGCTGCCATGATTCAACTCCTTAATCAACAGCCGTTGGATTTTGATCCCGGTACAAAAATGAAATACTCCAATTCCGGATACTTATTGCTGGGATATATTATTGAGTCTGTTACAGGGGAAAAATATGAAACGGTGGTCAGGCAGCTGATATTTAATCCCTTAAAAATGATTAATTCGGGTTTTGACTTTGCTCATTTAACTAATTCACAGAAAGCAACGGGATATAACAATATACGGGACGGAATAGGAAAACCCACCATCATTGTAGATTCAACCGTATCATTCGCCGGAGGAGCCATCTATTCAACAACAGGCGATTTATTAAAATGGCATCTTGCAATTTCCGATAAGAAATTTCTAAAGCCCGCTTTAAAAGAAAAACTATTTACGCCCTACCTGAATAATTTTGGGATGGGCTGGGTCACAGACAAGTTTTATGAGAAAAATGCCGTTTTTCATAATGGGTCTATCCCTGGTTTTACTTCGAATTTCTACCGGATTGAATCGGACAACACCTGCATCATAATTTTAAATAATATCGCTAACCAGCAAATTGACAGCATAACCAGAAACCTGTTGTGTATCATATACGATAAACCCTATTCGAAGCCCGTTGTGAAAGCAGCCATTCCGTTTTCCGGGGCTGAAGTGACAAAATATACCGGCGAGTATCAGTTTGAGGGAAATTTCCGGATGAAAATTTATTTACAGGACAATAAACTTTATGCACAACGAATTGGTGAGGAGGACTCCTTTGAAATGTTCCTTTATAAAAAAGATTCATTTTTTCTGAAAGCTTTTGAAGCGGATTTGATTTTTTCAAAAGACGCCATGGACACAATTCAAGGGGTCTGCTTAATACAAAGTAAAAAAACGATGTGCGCAAAAAAAGATACTGATCATTAATTCAGCCTGAATATAACTATCGGCTTTATGGATACTATGCTATCTATTTTCATCGCACTTATGAAATGATAAGTTCTGTTATTTTGACTCAGTCTGGTATACCGCAATTTTATGCGTTCTGAGATAATAAGCATACCGCTGAGTAGAACCGGACAACTGGAAGCTGATGGCAGAAGAGGCCTGATTGGGCATATGACAGTCTATACAACTTCGTCCGATCAACCGGTCAAGCTGACAGTAAAAATCAACCCCAGTATGAAAGAACGCTTTTTTGACATCATCGGTAAATAAGCAATTTAATCAAATCGGCTGATCCCTTTATGCAGGAAAAGGGCAATTTCTTTACCACCATCCACATCCACTACTCTTGAATCCCACCAGTTACATTCAAACAGGAACCGCTCTCCTGCTTGGTGCATTTCTATAAGAATCCGATCGCCTTTATGGTGACTGTTATAATAGGGCATATGCCAGCTGGAATCCCTGAACTCAATGGCATTTCCACTCAACAGCCGCCGTTTTTCATTAAAAAACTGATGAATGCGCTGCCTGACTATTGATAAACTATCCGCAGGTATGGTAAACGGGTTAACCTGCTGATCGCGCTGACGGATGTATGTTGCCGGCAGCTTTGCCGCAGGGAAAAGTGAATAAATTCCCGCTAATGCAAGCAGTATGGCTACTGTAAACAGTAAAATGCGAAAAAAACTCATATAACTCTTATTCCCCACTGTCTGAATGGGCGAATAAAGATACTGGTTCGCTCATTTAAAGCCATCGAAGTATCGATTTTAAGAAGGAATAAAAAATGTCCATTTTTTACCACTCTGGAACAGTCATCCGGCGCCAATTTTAGGGGACAAAAACCAATCGTATGCAACGTAAACAATTCCTGATGGCCGGATTACTGGCTGCACCCGGACTGGCATTGGCCCGGATTCCATTTAAACAAGTGAAGCACTCCATCCAGGGAGATCCCTTTATTGTCGGTTCGGGCAAATCCCGTTTCGGCGAAGTGGTTAAATTCCTGGGGGTACACCCCAACGATCTCAAAATTTCCTCAAAAGACACGGGCGGTCAGCTTTCTGTTTTTGAATATACCGGACTGGGTAAAGTGGGCCCGATGCTCCATATCCATTTTGAACAGGATGAGATTTTTATGGTCATAGAAGGTGAATATCGTTTTGTGGTAGGAAAAGAAACGCATGTTTTACAGGCAGGTCAGACCATCTTCCTTCCAAGGGGTATACCTCATACCTGGATTCAGCTGACAGATCGGGGAACGCTGATTTATTTCCTCCAGCCCGCCGGAAAAATGGAGGAATTTTTCTCCTATATGAATAAACTGACCGAACGCCCCAGTCCTGAAGAGATGGACCGGATTCATGCCGAACACCAGATGAAAGTGGTGGGTCCTCCCCTGACTTTATAAAAAAGCAGTACCTTAACATTGAACAGAAACCCATTTTGCTTCTTAAAGATTTCATACCAGCACCCGAATTACGGGAATTTGTACAACTGTATCGTATTGTACACCTGCAATTTGAAAAGGATATGACGGTGCCTCCCAAAGCCTATCCACCACGACCTGAACACTGCCTGGCTTTTTATCCCTTTGACACAGAAACCGTGCAATACGCTGAATCAGGGAAAAAAATTAGCCATATTCCGGTTGTTTTGTATGGCCAGTTTACCGAAGTTACCCACCGGATGATCGGGCATAATTTCCTGGTATTCCAGATTATTTTTTATCCCGGTGCTTTTTACCGGCTAACTGGGATGTCTGCCTGCGAACTAAACAACCAATA
>CAZLRY010000356.1:0-3799 GCA_964561675.1 uncultured Chitinophaga sp. | reverse complement strand
TCCGCATCGAAGGCGAATCCATCCTGCAATGGCAGATGGTGGGCCTGATGATCGGCGGAGTAGTGGCGGGTATCATGGGTGATAAAAAAGGCCGGCTCAGTGTACTGTTTGGTTCTATCGTATTATACTCCCTGGCCAATATTGCCAATGGATTTGTGGAAACAGTGGAGCAATACAAGTGGATCCGCTTTGTGGCCGGACTCGGACTGGCGGGTGAACTGGGCGTTGGCATCACCCTCGTTTCAGAAATCACCAAAAAAGAAAAAAGAGGACTGGCCACTTCATTGGTGGCAGGGATCGGGCTCACCGGAGCCGTGGTGGCTTTTATCATGAAAGAAAATTTCAGCTGGCGGGTTTGTTATTTTATCGGCGGCGGGCTGGGTATGTTACTGCTGATATTGCGTATATCCGTGTATGAATCCGGAATGTTCAATGCCGTGAAAAAATCAGCCGTACAGCGGGGTAATTTTTTGATGCTGTTCAACAACTGGGACCGGTTCAAACGTTATTTATTCAGTATCCTCATCGGCTTACCCACCTGGTATGTAATCGGGGTACTGGTGTATTTCTCTTCTGATTTTGCCCGGGAGTTCGGCATTACTGAAAAAGTGGATCCGGGGAAGGCAATCATGTATGCGTACGCGGCCATCTCCATTGGCGATATCCTCATCGGACTGGTCAGTCAGCGACTCCGCAGCCGGAAGAAAGCCCTGTTTATTTTTTACGGAATTACAGTATTATTCATGCTGCTGTTTTTTACCATTCAGTGGAATGCTTCGGCAGAAAAAATGTACTGGATCTGTGCCGGACTGGGTTTTGGTACCGGTTTCTGGGCCATTTTTGTGACCATGGGGGCCGAACAGTTTGGTACCAATCTGCGTGCTACAGCCGCCACCACCATTCCCAATATGGTACGCGGAATGCTGGCTATCTTTATACTGCCTTTGTTCAAAACATTAAGAGGAATGGACGGAATGGGATATGTGAAAGGAGGTATTTATGCGGGTATTATAGTGATGACCATCACGGTCATCGCCGCCTTACTGAGTAAGGAAACCTTTCATAAAGATCTGGATTATGTGGAACAATAATTAAATCATTTACACAGCGTAAACTGGCCATGGAAGATGCTGCACAACCATCTGTAAAAACAGGTAAGAAGTTCCTGATCGTCCGGTTCTCTTCAATCGGGGATATAGTCCTCACCACCCCGGTGATCCGTTGCCTCAAACAACAGGTACCGGATGCGGAAGTGCATTTTCTGACCCGGGATCGTTTTCATTCCGTGGTAGAACACAATCCCTATATTGATAAAGTGCATCAACTGGCCCATAGCTGGGAACTGATGATAGAAGAACTGAAGACGGAAGACTATGATTACATTATTGATCTGCACCACAACAGCAAGACCCTACGGTTAAAAAACGCGTTGAAGAAAAAATCCTTCTCTTTTTACAAACTCAATATCCAGAAGTATATCCTGACGGCCTTTAAGATTAATCTGCTCCCCAAGTTGCATATCGTTGACCGCTATATGAAAACCGTGGAATCCTTCGGGGTAAAGAATGACGGGAAGGGACTGGATTATTTTATCAGCAAGGAAGAAGAAACGCAGATGCATGATATTCCCGTCTCCCATACAGCGGGGTATATAGCATGCGTCATCGGCGCCGCCCATGGCACCAAGCGCTGGCCGGTGCATAAATGGAAGGAGTTCTGTGCGCAGCTGAATCATCCCATCATCCTGCTCGGCGGTCCGGAGGATGCGGCAAACGGGAATGAGATCGCGTCGACAGACGATATCAAAATCTACAATGCCTGTGGAAAGTTCAAACTGAATGAAAGTGCCGACCTGGTACGCAAGGCCAAACTGGTGATCAGTAATGATACCGGGCTGATGCATATCGCGGCCGCCTATCAAAAAATAATCATCTCCCTTTGGGGGAATACCGTGCCTTCTTTTGGCATGACGCCTTATTACGGGGATTTTTCCATGACCTCTTTACAAATGCAGACGACGGTTTGGTGTCGTCCCTGTTCCAAAATAGGGTACGACAAATGCCCGTTGGGACATTTCAACTGCATGGAAAAAATTGAAGTGGAGGAATTGCTTAAAAGAGTCAGGCAAAAGATATAACCTCTCCTCAAAATGAGAAGACTTTTGCCTGGCTCTTACAATGCTTTACAAGAGTCTGGAGCAGCTTAACTGTTCAGAAAGAATAATGCCAGCAGCGCGAAAGTAACGAGGAAACCACCGATTACTAAACGTGCCTGCACGTCTTCATTCTTCATTAAAAGTTTAATTTTCTTCATAACCTGATTTTTTAAAGTTTTCAAATAGAAATACTACCAGGTTTTCAGGGGACTGGACAAAGTCAATCGTTTAGGATAACGAATTAAGTGGAGTACTGCAAAAGTAGACTACCTTTTGCTATCCTGCAAGAATGAGACCGTTTTTTTTGCATAGGAAATCTACGATTTGAATCAGACTCAGCTAATTCGTTATCTTTAATCAGCTATGCGACTGATAATTATCAGACTATGCCTTGTCGTATTGGTTTATCCACAGGTTGTTAAAAGTCAGGTAATTGACTCTTTTCGGATGAGCCCGGGCGTGAAAATCACCCTCGACAGGCCCAAACAGCTTCACCTTACCGGCCCGGTGGAACTGATTCTGTATGCCCTTCCAAACGGTAACAGTACCGAATGGACGATGGGTAAGCAGCCCGCTCCGGGGGATGACTGGCATTATGATATCCAGCATATCCGGGCGCAAACAGCCTTTATCCGGAAACAAAGCCGGGGTAAAAACTATGTGGTGGCTTACCTCGAAAATGACCTGAAAAGCTGGCCGGCCTGGAAACGGAAAAATCCGGATTACAGCACCATTATCCCGCATATCGTGGATACCCTGCGTTCCCTCTTTCACCACAGAAAAGTAAATGTGCACCTGAATGGCCACAGTGGTGGCGGCAGTTTTATTTTCGGCTATATGGAAGGGGTTATTAAGATCCCCCGTTTCGTAACCCGTATCAGTTTCCTCGACAGTGATTACGGTTATACTACAACGACATATGGGACATGTTTATTGAAATGGCTGCTAAACGGAAAGAAGGCCTTTCTTACGGTCTTTGCCTATAATGATGCAGCCGCACTGTACCAGGGTAAACGGGTCGTATCTGATACAGGCGGCACCTGGTACCGGAGTCACCTGATGAAGCAGCAATTATCCGGACTATGGAACTTCAGCCAAACGATTACCGACAGCCTGATCATTTATAAAGAATCCACCCGCCGCATACAGTTTCTCTTCAAACCCAATCCCGATAGTGGTATCTATCATACCCAGCAGGTGGAGCTGAACGGGTTTATACATTCGGTGTTTGCCGGTACGCGGAGAGAGGGGAAGAGGTATGCGTATTATGGGAGGAGAGCGTATGGAGAGTTCATAGAATAGGTGTCAGGTGTCGGATGTCGGGTGTCAGGAAACAGCCCGTCCTAAGAAATAATAGTGAATGAAGAAGACAGGCATTGAAGTAATGTTCTTGACTGGCCCCGTAGCTTTTAGCTGCGGGGTTTTATGTTGTCGCTTTTAGCGACCTGAGAAAATGTACATGTGCCTGCTCAACGAGGCTTGTAGCCTCGTTCTCGTTTCAGTTGGTTTTGTATGATGAACAGGCCTATTGATAAGATAGCGGCCGCTACGGTGGGAGATTGCTTGAATGTTGCAAATTACAATTGTGTCACCCCTTCGGGGCTTCCGGTCATCTTCTTTTCACTTGTGCTATAATTGTGACAC
>CAZLRY010000355.1:0-3806 GCA_964561675.1 uncultured Chitinophaga sp. | reverse complement strand
CCCGGACAATACCCGAGGATGGCCATACCAATACCAAACAGGAGTCCGCCAATAATTACCGCCCCGGCCAGAAAGGGTTTGATATGAAAATCCGCATAACCCAGTCCGATAGCTATGCTGAGCCCGATGGCCCCGATACCAATAGCGGTGGCAATGGTTTTGGCTACCGTAAAATCTTTCAGAACGGCCATCCCGGAAATACTGTTATACGTATTGACCTTCGCATATTGGAGGAAAAGGCCAAAAAGAAAACCGAGTGAAATAATCAGGACTGTCATAGAAGTTATTTATAGGATCATATTAAATAAGTAACCGGAAAGAATCATAAAAAAAGCAATCGTGCCAAAGTAAATGGCGATCAGGGTCCAGGTCATCACTTTCTTGAGTAACATCGCTTCCGGCAGAGAAAGACCGATCACCCCCATCATAAAAGCGATGGCTGTCCCCAACGGCACGCCTTTGGCCACCAGTACTTGTACCACCGGAATCACCCCGGCCGCATTGCTGTACATGGGCACACCCATGATAACCGCGAGAGGCACTGCATACCATTGTTCTTTATTAATATATTGTTCGAAGAAATCAGTGGGCAGGAAACCGTGCATCGCGCCGCCAACCGCAATGCCGATCACAATATAAATGGCAATGCCTTTAACGATACCAAACGCTTCTTTTAGAATACCCGGCATTCGTTGGCGCAAATTGGTTTTCGCTGTTTCCAATTTATCCTCTGTTGCTGCATTCGTAATTACGCCCTGCACCCAGGGGGTGAGGTATTTTTCCAGTTTTAGTTTCCCTAAAGTAAATCCGCCAAGTATACCCAGTAGAATACCAGTAGCCACATAGATGGCGGTTACTTTGAGCCCAAAAGCACCGATAAAAATGGCGATCGCCACTTCATTCACTAAGGGCGCCGTAATCAGGTAAGTAAATGTGATACCTAATGGAATCCCTCCTTTTACAAAGCCGATAAAAAGCGGTACCGAGGAGCAGGAACAGAAGGGAGTAATCACTCCGAAAGCAGCTGCGAAGAAATATTCCAGTCCGTACATTTTTTTACGGCTTAGAAAATTCCTGACTTTCTCTACCGGGAAATAGGAGTTGACGATCCCCATAATGGTGGTGATGAAAAAAAGCAGCAGGAATATCTTCAAGGTATCGAATACAAAGAAATTCAGCGCCTGGCCCCAATTGCTATCAGCAGACATCCCCACAACTGAATAAATCAGCCAGTCGGCAAAGTATTGTAACCAGTCAAACATGACTTGTATTTGATATTAACAACAACCAGATCCTTTACTTCCACCATGATTGCAACAACATCCCGCATTCGTATCTACTATTCCTGAAAGATCCCCCTTTGTGGGGAATCCCCGCTGCACCCAACGGAGGATGCCGTGCTTCATATTCACCACTTTTACCGGGTCATAACCCTGGTTAATTAAAAAACCCGCAGCCCGCAGACTTCGGCTTCCGCTCCGGCATACAAGTACCAGCTCTTTATCCATGGCTAATTCCTTATAACGTATTTCAAATTCACTTAACGGGATATGAACAATCGCCGGCACATCAAAAGCCAATTGTTCTACTTCGTTCCGTTCTCTTACATCTACTAAAATGGCACCCCTTTTAACCCAGGCCTGGGTACTGGTCGGGCAGATTTCATTTACCAATGACTGAACATGTTCCATAATATAATTATTGGGTGAGTAATTCCTTAATCTCTTTAATATCGGCCACTCTTCCTTTTATCCGGACCACTTCATCAATCATGAGTACGGGCGTGGTCAGTACATTATACTTCATCATTTCTTCAATGTCCTCTATTTTCTCGACCTGCGCGTCCACTCCTGTTTGCTTCAGGGCTTCAAGTACATTATTATAAGTGGTTTTACATTTGGCACAACCAGGGCCCAGTACTTTTATATTCATGGTCATTCGTTTATTTATCAAAAAAAACAGCAAAGGCATTCTTGGCTTCAGACCAGGCTTTCTGGTTAATGCAGTACTTCACCCGTGGCGGCATTACATCCCCCTGGATCAGGCCGGCTTCTTTCAGTTCTTTCAGGTGCTGGGAAATGGTGGATTGTGCCATGGGAATTTCTTCCGTTAACTCGCCGGTAAAACAACAGGCCTGGCTTTCGAGAAAGTGGAGGATACGAACCCTGACAGGATGCGAGAGGGCTTTGGCATATCGGGCTATCAGTTCCTCCTCCGCAGAATAACTGATCTCAATACTGGTTCTTTGCATACAGAAAGATTGTTCATCGCAAATAGACGATGAATCTGTATGAATTAAAATGACTTAAGTCACAGAAGCCAATGATTCTGTCAAAACCGGAAATGCAGGCGGCAGGTAAAGATATTATCCTTCAGATTGGCCTTATAACCGGCAAGGTCAGTCAACTCATTCCTGACCATATCATAGTAGAATATCAGGCGGGTCTGTGCATTCAGGAAATAAGTATATCCGATACCCAGAGTTGAATATTTAATATCCGCTGTAGAAAAATTAGTACCGGCTTTCCCAATCTGGTTTTTACTGACGTTGGTATTCGGATCATACCAGTCATATTTAACCATCACCTGATGCCTGTTATTAATGATATTTTGAAGAAAAAGAAGGAAAGCCCCATCAAACTTCCGGATATAGGTTGGCAACGGAATTCCGTTTGCCGCCGGCAGGCTACCCGGGTTAACCGTAGTGGAATTGGTGCCAGGTTGTTTACCAAACCAGTACTCTGATCTCCATTCTGTTTCACCCCAGCCATGCTTCAGTTTTACCTGGATATCGGCCCCGTAATAATGACGCGAAGCAGTCTTCCCCAGATTGCTGATTGCCGAATCGACTACAAAGACCGGATCACCGTTACCTAACTTCCGGGTTTCATAGACGAATTTTGTCCCGTTACGCCAACCACCGGCCAATAAGGACAACCCTCCTGATAATTCCAGCCTCTTCTTCGAATCAGGACGAACAAAAACCCGGGATATCAGGTCCTTGCGACTGTCAAAATCAGTGGTTCCGGAAAGCCCTTGTCCATTAAATAAACCCAGATCAAACTTGAACCTGGATTGCTTCTTTTTCTGATCCTGTGGTTCATGCGATATCATTACACCCAGATCCCGTTCGGATGGCATTAATATCTGGGACATCCGGCCCCGCTCCGGTGTTTCCCTGAATGCGGAAGAAAGATTTACCTCATACCCAAACGGGCGGGCAAATAAACCTGCCGTCATTGAAAACCGGTTTGTTTTTGTATCAAAAAGTTTTAAAAACATATCCCTGACCACTACTCCCCGCTCGGTAGCATCTATCTGAAACGAAAACAGCGCAACCGGGTATTTCATTTTTGAAGGAAGGATATAATCGGTCTTCACCCGGGCCCGGCGCAACATAAACCGGCTTTTAGAATAGGTGGAGAAGTTCCCGCCATTATAAGATGCGGCTCCTTCAGCGGCAGCTACCTGGTACTGGGGCTGGATATAACCTGTAATTCGCAGATTTTCAAAGCGTTTGATTATGGGCCGAACAGTGTCCTTTATAAAAAAAGAAGAATCTATATCTGACAGATACCGCTGGGAAAACCCGGAAAAGCCGGAAAAAATCAATAAAACAGTCAGAATTATGGCCGGAAATAGTGTTTTCTTAATCAGAATCATGTGCGGGCTGCTTAAAAAGTGCCGCAATATGTTACTAAATAGTTACGGGAACATTATTTCTATATTAACTAATTATTAATTCTCCCCCCAGGCATTTACTCCTTACTCACACCCGGTATTTTCGCAGCCAATTACAATCCCGG
>CAZLRY010000354.1:1662-3808 GCA_964561675.1 uncultured Chitinophaga sp. | reverse complement strand
CGGATACCCGGATTCCGGAAATCGTACTGGAGAAAGCAGCTGCCAGTCTGCAGGGAGTAACCGTAACCTCACAAAAACCAATGATCGAAGTACGGGCCGACAAAACCATCCTCAATGTGGAAGGAACCATTAATGCTGTGGGGAATGACGCGCTCGAGCTGATCCGACGCAGTCCCAGTGCCATGGTGGACAAGGATGATAATATCAGCCTGGCTGGTAAAAACGGGGTACAGGTTTATATTGACGGGAAACCTTCACCGCTTTCCGGTTCCGACCTGGCCAATTACCTGAAGAGTATGCAGTCCTCCCAGATCGAAGCGATTGAAATCATTACCAATCCATCTGCGAAATATGAAGCAGCCGGTAATGCGGGTATTATCAATATCAAACTGAAAAAGAACAAGAGTTTTGGTACCAATGGATCGGTGAATGCCGGCTATACACAGGGAATCTATGGAAAAGGAACTGCGGGTATAAACCTCAATCACCGGAATAAAAATGTAAACGTATTTGGTAATTACAATTATAACAAAGGTGATTACCTGATGACGATGAATTCTGAACGTACCCAATTCGATACCCTCTTCACTCAGAAGAATGAAATCCTGTTCCGGAATAACACCCACGGATTTAAAGCAGGAATGGATTACTTTATTGATAAGAAAAGTACACTTGGGGCTGTGGTGAATGGCAACCTGGCTACAAACGATTTAAACACTTCCGGACCTATGTATTTTATTTACCTGCCCACGGGACAAACGGATCGGGTACTGAAAGCCACTAATCATAATGATATGAAACGGGATAACCTCAATGCCAACCTGAACTATCGTTATGCGGAAACAGGGGGTACTGAATTAAACGTGGATGCAGATTATGGTTTTTTCAAGATCCGTTCCAACCAGTTCCAGCCCAACTATTATTACCTGGCCAACGGAACCACGGAGACCAGCCGGGCTATTTATAATATGATCGCTCCCACGGATATCAATCTGTATTCGGTAAAGGCGGACTATGAAACCAATTACAAAAAGGGCCGGCTCGGAATAGGCGGAAAGATCGGGGTGGTGGAATCGGACAATGATTTCCAGCGTTACGATGTATATAACAGCGGTAAAGTGCTGGATACCCTGAAAAGCAACCGGTTTAAATACAAGGAGAATATCAATGCCCTGTATGTTAACTATAACAAGCAGTTAAAGAAAGGGATCATGATCCAGGCAGGTTTGCGTGCGGAGAATACGAATTCTGACGGCAACTCTACCGGTTTCAAAGAAGTGAATAATGTAATGGTGCCTTATGACTCTACCTTCAGCAGGAACTATACCGATGTATTTCCGAGTGCCGCGATCACGTTTAATAAAAACCCGATGAAGCAGTGGACGTTCTCTTATTCCCGCCGCATCGATCGTCCGGCATACCAGGACCTGAATCCATTTGAATTCAAACTGAATGAGTATTCCTTTATGAAAGGAAATACCAGGCTGCAACCGCAATACACCAACAGTTTTGATATCACGCATGTATACAAGTACCGGCTGACTACCAAACTGACCTATAGTCATGTAAAGGATATATTCGCACAGATCCCGGATACCATCGACAAGACCAAGAGTTTTATGACCAAGAAGAACCTGGCCACGCAGGATGTGGTGGCGCTGAATATCAGCTATCCTTTCCAATATAAAAAGTACAGTTTCTTTGCCTCAATGAATACGAACTATTCGCATTATGTGGCAGACTTTGGTGGCGGAAACCGTAAAGTAAACCAGGAAGTATTTTCGCTGACTTATTTTATGCAGAACAGCTACAATTTCGGTAAAGGCTGGACCGGTGAGCTGAGCCTGCTCTATATATCACCTTCCGTATGGCAGGGACTGATCCGTTCAGATGCCATGGGGAGCGTGGATGCCGGTGTACAGAAAGTGATCTTTAAAGGAAAGGGCAATGTGAAACTGGCGATGAGTGATATTTTCAGAACCATGAAATGGGGAGGAGACACCGATTTTGCCGGTGTGGTGAACCGCTTTACCGGTAATGGCGAAATGCAGCAGGTAAAACTGAATTTCAGTTACCGCTTTGGTAACAGCCAGGTAAAAGCCGCCCGTCAGCGCAAGTCAGCCATCGAGGAAGAAAGAAAGAGAGC
>CAZLRY010000354.1:0-1562 GCA_964561675.1 uncultured Chitinophaga sp. | reverse complement strand
CCCTACATAGTCCGTCATTCCGACGAAGGAGGAACCTTGTATTTGGAAAAGTTGTAAGGTGTAAGCAGTCGGGAGTCAGGAAACAGCCTTTAAACAGTTGTTCGTTGTTAGCTGTTAGTTAACAGCCCATCCTGAACAAGTTAGTATTTAGTAGCCTACCTGCCGGTAGGCAGGTCAAGACAACTTCTTAGCAGGGTCAATCAAAAACAACGTACAGTTCCTCGTTTTACGGGATGCCTTTCGTACTTCGTACTTCTAACTTCGTACTTTACTTGTACTTCTTCCTCTTTATCAGCTTTGCCTTCACAATCATCACATTTTCTCTGGGGCGGTCGCGGTCGGCTCCTCTGCTGGTGGAGACGGCGGCGATTTTGTCGATTACTTCAATGCCTTTTATTACTTCCCCATATACGGTGTAGTTCTGGTCGAGGTGGGGAACGCCGCCCAGGGTTTTATAAACTTCCCGTTGTTCGGCTGGAATCTTTCTTTTTAAACGATACGTTTCAACCGAGTCGAGGCCGGCATCAGTGAATACTTTTCCTTGTGTGAGATAGAACTGGCTGCCGCTGCTGGCTTTTTCGGGGTTATTGTCGCGTGCTGCTGCTATAACTCCTTTTTTATGAAATAAAGTGGTTCTGAATTCAGCCGGTATGCGGTAACTGGGTCCGCCATTTCCAAGTGGTTTACCTGCCGGGGCAGTTTTACTTTCAGGGTCTCCACCCTGGATCATAAAGTCTTTAATAACCCGGTGAAATAACACACTGTCGTAAAAGCCGGTCTTTACGAGTTTCAGGAAATTATCCCGGTGCAGGGGCGTGCTGTCGGATAAACGGATTACGATATCACCCATGCTGGTTTGCAGGAGGACATCCCTTTTTTTACGATCTTTTTTGGTGACTACGCTGTCTGGCTGAGCCAGCAGACTGAAGGCTATCAACAGTCCGGTAAGGAGGAGCAAGGTCTTTTTCATATTTTTTTCGTTGGTCAGAATCCGGTTTGTTCAAAATAAAGCAGGACATGATCTTTCAGGAAATTCTCCTGGTCGATCATATTCATATCCGGCATCGGTTTCAGTTGTTTAAAATGCGGCCAGCCATCTTCATCCACCGCTTCCAGCTCATAAAAGCCGCTTTGTGAGAGCAGGGAACAAACGGCCACATGCATCAGGTCCTGTTTCTGTTCTTTGGTGAAATTTTCTTTTATATCACCAAATTCCTGAATACCGATCAGGAATAAAATAGTTTCCATATCCGGCTTTTTGCCAAATCGTTCCACCATTTTGGCTTCCAGGTCCCACCAGCGCTGCTGCAGATCATCTTTTGCTATCATCCGGCAAAGATAATGGGGGAAGGGTCTTTCCGGAAAGGCCAAAAATGCCGGCCGGAATCAGGTCCGGATTAGGGGCACAGCGGTTATCTTTGCGCAAAATTCAGCACGATGTTACAATTACAGGTATTACGGCAAAATCCAGAATGGGTAAAGGAGAAATTAACGGTGAAGCATTTTGGCGATTTATCGGTGGTGGATACCGTACTGGCCCTGGATGAGGAGCGGAAAAAACT
>CAZLRY010000353.1:0-3813 GCA_964561675.1 uncultured Chitinophaga sp. | reverse complement strand
CTGGCCGGACTTCTTTTGTTTTCAATAAAAAGTATTGCACAACTACCCGAAGACCTGGAAAAAATGGGCAAAGAAGCAGGAGGCTATCAGTTTCATCTCAAATTCAGAGGAACCCGCACCACCATTACCGATGAGAAATATGCAAAAATCAGCAGCTTGCTGGAAAAATACAAAGTTCAAGTGTCTGCAGATCTGCAACGACCTTTTAAAGTACAGGGAGCCGAAGCGGGGCAAAAACCCTTCCTGACAGATGAACAGCAGTCCTCACTGAAAAATTCATCGGCCGATTTCTTCCGCGAAATGGCTAAACTGAATTTTACGTTATGGGATCTTCAGCAATATAAGGACCAGTTTAAAAATAAGAATCCTAAACCCGGTGACAATCCGGTAGATCCGAAGATTGCCTGGAAAGGGGAATTTGAAGGGATTGAGCGCACCCTGATGGGAGGCCGGACCCTGATGATCATGGATGTCTGGAAGCAAACCATGATTGAATATTTCAATAACCACCCCGAAGCGGTGGGGGTTATCTACGGGCAAATGGATATAGGTTCCTGGGTTAAGATGAATGTGGACGGACTGGGTTTCGCCGCAGATATAGATTTCAGCACCATCGCCACCGATCCAAAAGCCAACCAGTTGCTGCATGAATATTTTGCAGAAAACCTGCGAAAAGCCAGCGGACTGGGCATGATACCTATCGATGTGGTGCATACGGCCCACGGTTTAGCCGGGGCAGAAGTATTTATTGGAGAATGGGGAAAGGCTTTTGCCGAAGTGGATATGCTGCGCAGGGGCAAGTGGAAAATGCTGGATGTAGTAAAAAACGAAAACGGCCAGGTAACCGATATCCGCACTGTGGAGAAAGAAGGAAAAGAACTGTTCATGCAAAAAGCCGGGGAGACTGAAATTATACAGCAGAAGAAAGATCCGGCCAATGCTTTTGATCCGAAAGAAAAACACCCGCAATTAACCATGAACATGGAGCCCATGCTCAGCCTGGAAATGTTGCGGCATGCCATCCATGATATCGAACACGGTCCGTTTTCCGGTGGCCAGAAGATCATTAAAATGATCAAATACACGGAACGGAGCTTTTTTATGATGAAAGAAGCCGGAAAAGATATTCCTCATAATGATGCTGCGGATTATTTTAACCTGACTGACGGTGAAAAAAAACTAATGACCCTTTGTGAAGAGATAATTAAAAATAAGAGTGAGGCGAAAAAAATTGCCGGTCTTCTGGAAGATTACAGCGGGAAGAAACTGGAAAGCAATGAACAGGTTAACCTGATTGTGGATGACCTGACCCGAAACTGCAAACAGGCAATGCTTAAGAATGCAAACCAGGCCTTTGGATACCGGGTACGGAAAATTGCATTAATAGAAGACGAGAACCAGCGTTTTGAAGAAGCGGATAAATTTCTGAAACAACTGAATGAGGAATTTGACAAAGGTTACAGGGAAGGTAAAACCGATATTCCCCGCTCAATGCTTCGGGCACATAGTATACTGGTGGACCTGCGCGCGGGAAAAGTACCACCGGAACTGGTGAACAGTAAGCTCGAGGAGCTGACCCGGTTAATGGAAGAAGAATACAAAGTGGACAAATCCTTTGTGGAACGACTGATTGGCGATCCATGGGGGCCTATCCGCAAATACCTCGTGGAAAAAGGATTCGGTCCGGAGGCCGTTGAGAAGATGGTCGGGAAGATCAAAGGTATGTTTACAGAAAACTGGCGTTATTATGCCCCGGAATTTGCGCAGAAAGCCAGTATGACGGCGTATGAATATTCCAATATTGTACGGAATAAACTGAACTCTTTTAATGAGCACCTGGCAAAAACGAAACCAGGAAAAGTGCTGTCCAGTGAAATATTAAATCACCTGGATAATGCGGTTGCTTTATACGACGCCTGGATAAGTGGCAAAAACGTATATGAATCAGCCAAACGGGTATCCTGGACTGCCGGCACAATCTGGGCACAGGGCAAATGGCCATTTTTGGCCATCCCATTGGGCATTTATAATTCCATTGAATCCAAATCGGTGGCCCCTGCTGCCATGGCTGTTTCTTTCTATCTGTTCCCCATGGCCGGACAAGCCTATATGGTGACCAACCTGATCGACCGGTTGGTGGTCACTAATGTACGGGAATACAATTTCCGGAATCACCTCGACCGCTTAGCCGTGATGGCCCGTACTGATGGTGAGGGCCATGTGATCCTTTTCAAAGTGCCAAAAGCATTTAATGGTCTTACCGGTTCGGCAGACTCCCTGGAAACAGAACCCAATATAGCGACAACAGAACCGGCGCGTACAACAGCTATCAAAGATGTATTCTATAATCCGGAGTTTATGTATTGCCCGGATATTAAATACTTCCTTGAATTGATTCCACGCAAAATTGACCAGTTTGGTTTATATGATACCAAATTGAAAAAACTGATGAACTTATTTTCCTTCGATAATGATTTTATAGGCTACCTGGTTGGCGTGGAAAAATTTAAGAAAGATAAGGAGGATGGCACCCTGCCCGATGATGAGGCAAAATATGACCGGGAGAAAATGCTGGACAGCCTGGAAATGGGGATTGAAGACCATCTCTGGACTGCCATTTTTACGGCGATAGAATCCACTAAACTGGCCGAGAAAAAAGGCGCCCTTGAAGCACTGGAAGCGACCATTCTGCAGTTGCAGGATTCTTTATCCATGGATGATTACCATATGAAACAGATCGACAGCCTGGGGCTGCTGCTTAAAATAAGAAAGCAGGTGCAGAACGATCCGATGTATATACAGGCATTGAAGAATGCCTATTCAGCCGGTACCGCTTATGACCGGATCGCTATTCCCACCATGGAAAGATATATCCAGGTATACCGGCAGATCATTGTTATCCAGAAAAAAATATTTGATATATGGAGACCCTACGGCGTGGATGCATCCAAACTGCAGGGCGATCCATTCCGGCTTGTACTGATGGGTGGCCTGAGCGGGGCCCCGATGCTGACCACTGATCTGGAGACGGATATGCAAATTGCCATTAAATGCCTGGAGGCTCATACCAGAAGAGCCGGAGATATCCGGATAGACCTTGCCACTGCACTGGGTCGTCCGATAAATGAAAATGATAAAACGGATAAAGAACACCTGCGGATACTGGGTGAGTACGGCCTCGGTTTTGAACACCTGGTTGATGCGGATGCCAATGGACGTAGTCCGTTATACAAAGACGAAAACGGTTCCGTGGTGAAGAAGATGCAGGAATACGGCAAAGCCTACCGGGACTATCTCGACAAAATAAAAGCCGGACCCGCTCTTGTATTAAAACTTCAACTGAAAGCGGAACAGAAAACGATGGAAACGGTACCGGTTACCGGTGAAGTAACGGTTACAGATGAAAAAGGCAAAAACATCACCCTTCCTGCCGGCATATTCATAGAGTGGTATAAAACGGAGGGTAACCAGGAAAACAAAGTGGCTGAGGGAAAATCGCTGACCGATAATGCGGAAAAAAAAGGATATGTCACCTATAAAATTGTACTGGCGCAAAAAACAAACGACAAAACCGTTGAGCTGGATAAGACTTACTGGAACCTTTCCATTGAATCCTATAATCTGAATGATGCCTCCAAAGGCGTTAAACTAAAATTGCCTGCGCTTATAAAGCAATACGACATCGTGGATGTTGCAGCTGAAATACCGGCAGCCGTGAAGGGGAAAGTGATGAACTGCAGCTGGGGATATGAAGCACTGGAAGGCATGAGGGACTGTAACCGCGCAAAAATCCAAATCACCAGTGAACAAACC
>CAZLRY010000352.1:0-3818 GCA_964561675.1 uncultured Chitinophaga sp. | reverse complement strand
AACGCGGCACTATTTCGTGCTTTTTTGTGTGCATTCGTGGCTAACCCATATGCCGCAGGCAAATCAATTCCTGGCCCCCCATTGCCGCAGGCAATTCATTTATTTCTTCCGATGCCCGAACATCCATCCAAGGTAATCCGGCTCTGCAAATGCATTATCCCAGCTATTGTGGTTTACACCCGGATACTCCGAGTATTTTACTTCGGCCTTTAACTTTTTCAGCTTCTCCACCATCTCCTGCGACAATTTCACATTCACCACCGCATCCGCCGCTCCATGGAACACCCAGAACGCGGTTTTCTTCACCCGCTTGTCATACTCCGGCGTATCACCTCCACCACAAATCGGCAGGGCCGCCGCATACAGATTCGGATAACGGAATACCGATTCAAAGGTACCCATACCTCCCATGGAAAGACCAGTGATATAAACACGCGTGGGATCCGCCGCTCCGTCTTTAATCATCTTTTCCACCAGTTCATTAGCAGCCACCAGCGGCCAGTTGGCTTGACCACTATAGTCAAGCTCAAATTTTACTGGTTGGACATTGCGATCAATATTGGCAGCGGCCCAGAAGGATTCTTCCGGACATTGGGGGAAGATCACAATAGCGGGAAAATTTTTACGGTTCTCTTCCTTCAAAAACAAACGGGCCCCATGCATTAGTTGCTTCTCATTGTCTTTGCCTCTTTCTCCTGCCCCGTGCAGGAATAGCACCAACGGATATTTTTTATTCTTATCATAATTCTCGGGATAAAGTATACGGTAAGGTAGAATGTTTCCATCTACGCTGGGATGTACCCGTTGCTCAAATAAGGCAAAATCCGGATTAAAGACCGGTCTTTTCATCATTCCCTGTTGGTCCAGCCAATCGGTAAACCGGTCAATCCACTGATCGGAAGGCAGGTTTTGTTTGCGCATCCCGAATCCATGTCCGCCATCGGCATACATATGAAGCTCTGCAGATTTATTGGCTTTGATCCAGCTGTTGTACAAATCCACACTGTGCGGGGCCAGTCCCAACTGATCATTGCTGGCCGCCACAATAAATAAAGGCGGTGCATCCGTACCTAATTTACCCTGCATGGCAACAGGGAAGAATGGATAGACCGGTGCTGCAAAATTGGGTTTGTTCGTCGCATCGTAATTATACAAGGCTGATGCGGCCACTGCGCCCCCGGCTGAAAAGCCCATGATGCCGATACGGTCGGAGAGGAGATTGTATTCAGCAGCATGACTGCGTACATAACGGATCGCGGCCTTACCATCCGCAATGGATAATGGAATCACGTCACGTGTTTTTTGTTCAAATTCCGGATTGCCGATATTCCGGTTCATCTCTTCCGCCGGATCGGCACTGGTCGTATGTACCAGCCGGTAAGTCAGTACAAAACAGGTAATGCCTTTCTTCACCAGGGAAGCAGCTACCATCTTTCCTTCACTTTCAATGGAGAGTGCATAGAATCCGCCGCCGGGACAAATCACTACGGCTGTGCCATTGGCTTTGCCTGCTTCCGGTCTGTATACATAAAGTGCGGGCCTGGTAACATTGTAAACAATCGGCGTTTGCCATACACTTTTCTCTAAATAACCTTCGGGCCAGTTCCAGTTTTCGCTTCCTGGAACCGGTGTGGCGGGATCATACAAAGGAATGATACTGGTTTGTGCGGAGAGTAGTTGGCTGATACAAACAACGGCAAGAAGGAGAAGCTTTTTCATATGCAGAGAATTGTAAGGTAAAAGTAGTTATTAAAGTAATAACCGGATAGGTTGATAAGTTGATAGGTTTAAAAGTTTAAAAGTTGACAGGTTAACAAGGAAGTACGCCGGTTTTCTTCCCTGTAAACCTGTTAACTTATCAACTACTTTACAGGCAACTCCTGCACCGGCACTTCCGGTAGCATTACCTTATTACATTTTTCTGTAATAGTCTCTTGGGAAAGTGTAAACCTTGCTGTTTGTAAAATATTGAGTGAAGAAGCACCTGCCTTCACCTGGTACTCGCCGGGTTCAGCTACCCATGCACTGAGCTTAGGGTCGAAAGAAGCCAGGTCGGCCGTAGTCAGCACAAATTGCAGGGTCTGCTTTTCGCCCGGAGCCAGCAGCCTGGTCTTGGCAAAGGCTTTCAACTCGATGGCTGGTTTATTCATACTCTTACCGGGAGCGGTGATATATAATTGAACCACTTCTTTACCTGCTGTCTTGCCCGTATTTTGAATGGTAATGCTGGCCTTGATCTTGCCATTCATTTGGGTACTGCTCAGTTTAAGATTACGATAGGAAAAAGAAGTATAACTAAGTCCGTATCCAAACGGATAGGCTGGTTTTACATTAAACGTATTGAAATAACGGTAGCCTACATATATACCTTCCTCATAGCGCACTTCAGCCGGAATAGCTTTCATTCCTAGCATACCCGTGGTGGCTTTTTCCGGAAATTCCACTCCCGGGAAGTTTTTGGATGAGTACTCATCTGAATATAATATGGGAATAGTGGTAGCCAGTTTACCGGAAGGATTCACTTTGCCACTCAGGATATCCGCTACGGCATTACCGGCCTCCTGTCCGCCCTGCCAGGTCAGCAGGATGGCATCCACTTCATCGCTCCAGGAATCAATATCGATCACACCACCTGTGTTGATGATTACCACCACTTTTTTGTCTTTCGCATGATATGCGGCCGCCACTTTTTTGATCAGGCTGGTTTCTTCGTTGGATAAATAAAAATCATTATCCTGTTTACGGTCCCTGAACTCACCCGCATTCCGCCCGATCGTAATCAGGGCGGCATCCGTAAGTTCGCTTTCTTTTGTGAGCAGGTTACTATAGCCAGTAAACTCCGGTGCAGCCGGTGTCGGATTCATGATCTCTGTAAAAAAATCTTTTTTGGGATGCTGGCTGTTATAGTTGTCAAGGTGAGTACTGTATGCATTAAGCAGATCACGCTCCAATGAAAAACCACTGTTCTGTAATCCCTGTACCAGCGATATCGTATACGCTTCATTCACATCCCCGCTGCCGGTACCTCCGGCAATAAAACTATACGACGTATTACCGAATGCAGCCAGTTTTGTTTGGGTGCTCAGGGGCAGGGTTTGTCCCTCGTTTTTCAGCAGGATCATGCCTTCTGCCGCAGCGCTCCGCACCAGGCGGGCATGTTCGGTGAGATTGGGTTTGTTGCTGTAATTATATTTTTTGTAAGCGGGTGATCCCAGGATATACTGCACAATCCGTTCTGCATTCTGATCGAGTATTTTTATATCCAGTGTACCATTATTGACCGCATCCAGGATGGCTTTCTTTTGCTGAGCAGTACCAGGCATCAGCAGGTCATTGCCGGCTTTCATTTGAGCCACGGCATCTTTACCACCAAACCAGTCGGTCATGACCAGTCCCTTGAATCCCCATTCCTTCCGGAGGATGGTGGTCAACAGGTTGTAATCTTCAGAAGCGTACACTCCATTAATCAGGTTATACGAACTCATGACGGTCCAGGGCTGTGCTTCTTTCACCGTGATCTGGAATCCGCGTAGATAGATTTCCCGAAGGGTCCTTTCACTGAGAATGGTATTAACCGTATTCCGGTTGGTTTCCTGGTTATTTGCTGCAAAGTGTTTGATGGAAGTGCCAACACCATTGCTCTCCACTCCATTTACCATGGCCGCAGCCATCTTTCCGGATACAAGCGGGTCTTCAGAATAATATTCAAAATTTCTTCCACCCAGTGAGTTGCGGTGGATATTGAGGCCTGGTGCCAGCAACACATCCACGCCGTATTCTTTTACTTCATTCCCCATGGCTTTTCCTACTTTTTCCAC